>JARYMC010000027.1 GCA_029907305.1 Candidatus Thermoplasmatota archaeon | reverse complement strand
CATCAGTTTGGTTTACAAATTGTGAGAGCCCTCAGACGATCGTTCTCAAAGAACGGCAAGAAGATAAAAGCAGTATTGCTTGACTCCGGTTATCTCTCCTGGGAGATGACTGATGAAATTGAGAAATCAAATGCTAAACCGTATATTAAGATGAAGAAGAATTCAAGGACGTTATCAAAAGGAAGTTCCTCATGGGGGACGGAACATCCGGTTCCAAAAGAAACAACCACACGAGTTTATGAAAGAATTCTGCTACAGGGTAGTGATTGAAGGAATCATTTCTGCTTTCAAGAAAATGTTCAGTTCTGTGATCTCCTCAAAAAAGAGGCATAACCAGAACGTGGAGGTTTTATGCAGATTTGTATTATGGAATTGCATGCACTAAATAAGGAGAAAGAATGAATTTGCGGGCAACACTAAAAATTTGTAAAGATTTAAATCATAGAACTTTATACTAGCCTTGGGACGGGATGCAACATAAAGGAAAGCAGGTTAGATGATACGCTCAGTATTTGCTTCATATCAATAATAATTATTTTGTTGTTTCTCATACATATAACCGGTGCTTTATAGAAACAAGTTTTTATCAACACTTTAACCTCCTTTTTTTGGAAAAACTATATAAGTAAGTAATATGGTATAACTTTGTGGGGACTATGAAAGATGAGAGGTTAGAATCTGAAGAGGAATACGCAGAGGAAATCAGCAGGATTTTCCTGGATGATAAAAAAACAAAGAAATCTTCAGATGAGATGCTAGCTTTAAACATATTACAGAGATTCAACCTTGATATTGACACTGTAGAAACTATGCCTGCTTTTGAGGATCACATAGAACCTCTTTTCTCAATAAATCCTCCTAAAAAACATAGATAAAACTGTGTTTTTGTTTTTTTACGAAATGCATATAAAAGCACATAAGATTCCGGTTTTTAAGTTGGGGGATATGTTCAATCCTAGCAGGTTGTATTCAGATAGAGCAGGAAAAATGCGTAAGTCAGAGATACGTGAACTGCTGAAAGTTACCCAGGACCCAGAGATTATCTCTTTCGCTGGCGGTTTACCTAACCCAAAATCTTTTCCGATAAAGGATTTACAGGTGATTATAAACAATGTGTTAAAAACATGTGGCCCTACCGCTCTTCAATATGGTACAACACATGGGGTCAACGAGTTACGTGAAATGATTGCAGAGCGTGCATCTAAAGACGGGATTAACGCAACTCTTGATAACATAATAATTATGAGTGGATCACAGCAGGCATTGGATTCTGTTGGTAAAATTTTTCTAAACCCAGGGGATACCGCGATTGTAGAATTACCTTCTTACCTAGGTGGCATTAACGCTTTTAGAAGCTACGAGGCTAACCTAATAGGAATCCCCATGGACAAAGACGGCATGAATATAGATTTACTAGAGGAGACCATTAAAAAATCTTTGAAAGAAGAGATTTGTCTAAAGTTCATTTACACTGTTCCAACCTTTCAGAACCCAGCTGGTGTAGTGATGCCAGAATCAAGGAGAAAAAAACTCATTGATGTTGCAACTGAATATGATCTATTAATCATTGAAGACGACCCCTATAGTAAACTCCGTTTTGATATACCTCCAGTGAAACCTATAAAGGCTTTTGATGACGAAGACCGCGTGATTTACATATCCACTTTTTCAAAGATACTCGCCCCTGGTTTCCGTCTCGCATGGGTCGTTGCCTCCGACGACATTCTGAGGAAGATAGCCTTATGCAAACAAGCCCTTGATCTTTGTACAAATACTTTCACCCAGTTTATAGCATGTGAATTTATGAAAAGCGGTTCTATGGATCTGCACATAATGAGAATTTGTGAGATGTACAAACCAAAACGGGATATTATGATGAACTCTATTGAGAAATATTTCCCAGATGGTTATGTTTGCAATAAACCAAACGGAGGTATGTTTGCCTGGGTTACTCTACCAGAGGGTATAGACACAGAGATTATGTTCCTGGATGCACTTAAAGAGAAGGTTGCTTACGTACATGGCAAAGCGTTTCATGTTGATGGTGGTGGCGGTAGATCTATGCGACTTAACTTTTCCTATTCCACAAACGAACAGATAGAAGAAGGCATTAAAAGACTGGGTGGTGTCATAGCTAAAAAACTTGAGACTAGAATGGCCTAATTTTTATGAAATCAACTAAAAAACTTATACTCTGCTTTACCATCTTAATCGTTCTTATGAGTTCCTTATCAGGGTGTATTTTAAACCAGATTTTTGGTACAAGCTTTTCTTTGGTTTCCTACAATATAGTTGATGACAAAGGTTTCGCTGGTTTGTCAATAGTTTTTACAAATACAGGTACTGTAACCATTAAAATATACAATCCAGATGGAAATATTGTTGACTCAGAGTTATTTCTTTCATCAAATAAAAACCATCCCAATAATGCTATTCTTTACCTGGCATCATACAGAGAAACTGCGTTACCAGGGCAATATAAACTAGTTGTTTATGATAAAAACGACAAAAAAATTTATGAAAAAACATTTAACATAGTTGAGCCTAGTCTGTCTATTTTGTCATGCAAACAGAGCTGGTGGAATGATAATCTAAGGAATGAATATTATCTAATAGGTTTAACCATGGATGTATACAACCGGGGTGATACACCAGTTTATCCATATAAGGTTGAACTAGTTGTTGATAACCAGACGTTCTCTGGTTTGGTTTTACCAAATGTAATAATGCCAAAAGAAAATGGTTATCTTAACTGTAGTATGTATAAAACCGGTAAACCAAAAGATAACGTTTTTGTAGTGTACATAAAGGACGTAATTGGTAACGTGATGGCTTATGATTCTTTTTATGTTGATCTGTATGATAACTTAGTTACAAAAAAATTTACTTGGAAGTATAGTGGTCGTGACCGTACAATAATGGTGCCGTATCCAAAATTTTTGTTGGACTATTACGTTGGTCTTGATAGGATTTTAAATCAAGATTATAGCACTTATGTTTTTGATTTTTACGATGACAATTATATGGATTTGTTTGTTGACAGGCTTTTGTATGGTTATTATGTTGGAGGCGATGTGGACAAGATAAATTTTGTAGCATCTTTTGTTCAAAACCTTAATTACTCAAAAGATAGCCTGGTAAATGAATCATTCGAGTATCCTCGTTACCCTATCGAGACACTTTTTTATGGTAAGGGTGGCGGCGACTGTGAGGATAAAGCGATTCTTGCTGCTAGCATTTTAAGCCAAATGGGTTATGATGTTGCCTTGTTTAGATTCACTAATCATATGGCTGTTGGCGTGCGTCTAAGCAAGAACCTCTCTAGTTGTGAAGTTTATAGTGATGGTTATTATTTTCTAGAAACTACATCAATTGGTGGCACGCTTGGTTATGTACCAAATGATTACAAATCTCGACTGAATCTAACGATTTATCCTATTTCATCTAGGCCTTTGCTTGTTCATTCGTGGTTTAACAATAGTTTGACTATTTTTACTAACACAGAGTTGGGTGATTTCGTTAAAGTTAAAGCTATAATTGAGAATTTGGGTAGTGGTACAGCTGAGGATATATTGTTTAAGGGGGCTTTTTATACAGTAGATGGTCAAGAGATTTACAGTAAAACTTCCTTGGTCTCTGCTTTAGAGCCTGGTATGCGCGAAAAGGTTGTTATCATAGTTAATATCCCAAAGGAGTTATCGACTACTTTTAAAACTAGGGTTTATTTAGATGGTGAGTTTGTTGATGAAAAGGAGGCATCCTCCTCTTTTCCTTAGTAACAAGATTTATAAACTCGTTCTTATAATTGGTTTTATGTGTTGGGTGTAGGTGGACGGTTACGGTGAAACCATGCGTTTCGCTGAGGAAAGTCCTCTCTCATTCTGAATCAGGATCCTGCGTAAGCAGGTAAGGCGAAAGTCTTAGCAGAGGAACAGAAACGACACAGCCCATGGATTATGCGATGATTCACCTGGTGATGAGGTCTCCTTGGGATTTGATGAAACGGCCAATCTGCTCCTGGAGCAAGCCCAAACAACGGGATCAGTTATTCAGACTGCTCGTAGGTAGGGCGCATTAGACAAATACCGTTAAAACAGAAAGAGGCTTACGGCCTACACCCAGCACATTACGTCCTCAAAACACTGTTTTACGTCCTCTCCAGCCTGTTTACGCCTTGTATTTTCAGTTTACGGCTTGACGTAAGAAACGATTCTATCTGAAACATAAACTGTTTACGTCTTTATAGATAAGAATTTGATGATTTACGTCTTCTAATTTTATCCTATTTTGCCGCAAATTATAAATATGAGTTAATACTATATAGTTATTAGTTAATAACAATTGGTGATTGAAATGTCAAAAACTGTCCAACAGCATAAACTCGAACATTCCCCTACCTTAAACACAGTTCTCATGGTAGAAGACACACTAAAAAACATGAATGAGAGCGTAATTACGGTTGCACAATTAAAAAAAATTCTCCCAAAACAAGTAAACCATCGAGTATTAATGATCATCCTTGCATACCTTGAACAAAGCAACAAAATAGCAGTGAGCTTAAAGGGAATAACTTGGATACACAATACCAATCCGCGCTTACGAAAAGCAATCGCTGAAGGTCTTGAACTATGAAGATAAAGAATGTCCGAGTAATTCTTTCGCCAGAGGCAGAGGAAGTCTATAAAAATCTCAATAAAGAAGCACCAACATCGAAGACAGAGCGCATGATTTTGAATGCTATCAACAAAAAGATAGAGCTAATCAAAATCAATCATCATTATGGAGATCCAATCGCAAAAGATCTCATTCCACAGGAATACAGGGAGAAATATGGAGTTAAAAACCTCTTCCGTGTTGAACTTCCGAACTATTGGCGAATGCTCTACACACTTACTGATGGTGAAACAGAAATTGAAATCATCGCTTTTGTTCTCGATTTCATAGATCATCCAACATATGACAAAAAGTTTGGATACCGAAAAAGATAATTGTTGTTGGTTATGAGTATCCTTTTGATTCTTCTATTCCTTCTGGATTTAAAACACGTATTGCTTGCAGAAATGCTTCGTTTGTGATTTCGCCGTTTGCTAATTTTCGGATCAATTGTTGACGAAGGTTAGTGATTTGAGTTGCTGGTTCAGAATGTTTTTGATCTCTGAATATTGTGTTGAATGAAAGTGTATTCAAGTACACCTCTTTGAAACGTTCTTCCGAGGGACAAATATAGTGTTTAACCAGAGTGTCGACACTTCGATGCTTGCTTTGTGCCATAATCTCGGGGATACTTGCACCTGCGTTGTGCATATGGGTGATACTTGAAGCACGAAATAGATGAGGATAGACTCGCTTGGTTATACCTGCTTCTTTGGTATATTTATTAATCATAGTGCTCAGGTAGGTTTTACCGATTCGTTCACCTTCAGTATTGAGAAATAATGCGTTTTCATGGCCGTCTTTAGGTTGATTTCGAAGTACAAGATAATCTCCAATTACTTTGAGTGCATCAGGATGAAGATTTCGTTCATCGTAGTGTCCTCCTTTGCTGATGGTTCTGATTTTCTGTCGTTGGAAATCAATATCTTGAATGTTGAGATTACAGAGTTCTTTTCTGCGTATTGTTGAATAGTAAAGTGTTTTGAGAATAGCATGATCTAACAAGTTGTCTTTAGTAATCTCAAAGAGTTTCTGTATTTCTTGTCTTGTTAGTGGTGTTTTTGGTTTTACTTCTATTTTTGGTGGACTTAATTTGTATGATTTTAATTCTTTATCCGGTATCTCTAGTAATTCTAAATATGATTTGATTGCACAATATTTCGGTGTCAAAGAATTTCTATCGTAATGCTTTATTTCATGTGCCCAGTACTTGTATTTTTCAATATCTTCTTTACAGATTTGTTCAGGCAATTTGTTAACCAGATCAAGGAATTGTTTAATGGTTCGAATATAGCTTTGAATGGTTTCTTTTGATTTGTTGTTTGAAAGAAGGTATTTTTCAAAAGCTTTTAGTTTGTTTAAATCACCCACATATTTACCTCTTTATTTACCTATATGTAGTATTAGTATTTAAATTTATTGGTAATTTTAGAGGTAAATCAATAGGTAGATAAAATTAAATACGATAATTTCCATTTAGAATATTGAATGCCAAAAAATTCCCGAGCCGACGAAACAGTTTTACACGCTGCAACATCCTCTGGAACATCACTTAGAACAACGGTTCCTGCTTTTGTTATAAGCCAACTCGGATTAAAAAAAGGAGATATTTTTAGATGGGAAATAGACAAGGATGGAAAGTTACTTTTTTTGAAGATCCATCCGCAAAAAAAGTGATCGGATCTGTCTTGCATATGTTCTTAAAGAATTACTTGTTACAAAGAGCATAATTGGAGAGAGAAACAAATGGATGATAAATTAACAAAAAAAATGCAGAGATATATGCAAAACGATCCAGATATTCTATATATTATCATGCAAAGGAAAACGCTTACGGGAAGTGTTCTTGTTCAAACATACTGCAGTGCACCATTAATGAATTATCCTGCGATAATTGATACATTGCTGGGAGATGCTGAACAAATGAAAAAAATTTATATGAATAAAGTTGATGAAGAAACACGTAAAAAACTCGCCCCATAAAAATTATTTATCATTGAATCCAATTACCGTATAAATCGAATGAAATACCATCTATTTCATTTATTAATTTCACCATTTATATTTTGGAAACTTAACTTTTGGCATTTCTACTCTGGAAATACTATAATCATAAGAGGTTTTTGACCTATTTTTTCTTGAACTTTTTTTCTTGTGAATTGATTTCCTTTTAGTTCCGACACGTTTCTTATGATGAATATCTGCATGACAATTAGGACAGAGGGCTATCAAATTACTAACTCTATTTGAGCCCCCACTAGATACTGATTTTTTATGATGTATATGATAGGTAGCTGGTAGTAATTCTTTACATTTATAGCAATGATATTTCTGTCGGGCAATAACCTCCTTTTTTATTGAGGTTTTAACTGATTTTCTTTTTGGCGTATCATCCCAAATTTTACCCATTGACCAATCATATTTTTGCATGCTTTTTATCTCCCCATATCACTTCCAGTATACCACAATTTTGTAACATCATTATCTTTATTATATTTTTTCCAGTAAACTCAAGAGCTATTTTCAGGTAAAATTACGTCTTCAAAATTTCCATAATTTCTTGTTTTCTAGGAGTGATAAAGAGGCTTACGGCCTACACCCAGCACATTTTACTGTATACGGTAAATTGGCTCCTTACGATAGAAAAAAAGAAAGAAAAGTGGGTGTGTTTTTACTTTTGCGCTACGCCACCCCATTTTGATATATAGACAATACCCAATACGGAGACCACCGTAATTACTAATCCCATGATTATCCCATAAATAAGGGACATCATATCTGGGAATCCGCCTTCTTGCCACAGTCCAGCTAATTTCATGGCTCCGATTATAATATCTTTCCATATCAGAGCTATGATGAAACCGAATGCTGCAGCTAGTGATACTGCTATTGTGCTCTTTATTTCCTTAATGGTTACCATTTTTTTCCCTCCCTCAATTTTATTACTGATTGTTAGAAATTTTTAAGGGTATTTAATAATTTCTAAAAAATTCTTATAAAAATAGAGATTTTATGGTTTCACTATGTAATTATCTCTATTTTAACAAGCCATTTTGCCCATAGCGATGAATCTGTTATAGATCCAACTTCATCTACAAAAACAATTTTTAATGGACCGCCGAGAGATTCATTCAGAAGCACATTGTTCTCCTTGTATGAGATGATCATAGTGAGATTACCGATGCCAGTTTCATTCCCAGATTCATTATATATCATAACATGGCCGTTTATCTCATCTATTGAATAATCAAAATATCGATCATCCTTAGCAAATGCCTCAATCGTATAATTCTCTGGCATTGAATCTATAGAATCTAAGATTTCAAGTAATGATACGCCTGTATAATTGTTTGGACCGATAATAGTTCCATCTTGCCTTTTATAACCACCTCGTCCTGTTACAACTTCAAAATCCATTAAATCATCTAGAGAGTAATTAAAATATTTAGAACCGAAAACTATTGTTAGTAATATCTCCTCGGTAGGTGTTGGTTCTTCATGTTTTTCTTCGCCTCTCGGTAGATTAACATAAATATAAATGCAACCAGCTATAATAAAAATCATCGCAAGTAAAATTGCTATATATTTTGTATAAATATCAGCCTTGTCTCGTTCCCCGTTCATATACAGAGAGTGGTAATCTCCCTTCTTTATTTAAAAATTACTTAGAAATCCAATAGAATTTTTGTTATCACGGTTCTATACCATCGTTAGCCTGAATTAATATAAATGTTTCACTGTCTCTTTTTACTAACTCAAAAACCAAAGAGGTTTCACCGCTGTTTTTTATTATGAAACCTTGTCCCTCTCCGTTGATAACCCATTTGTCCCCAGTATTCTTGCCCTCTCTAAACCTGAACTTTTCTTCTGAGAGCCAGATTACATGTTTACTACCACCTTGAACTTTGTAGAATATAACTGAGCCGTTACATGTTAAACCTGTTCTTAATATCCCATTGTTTTCTGGATCAGGGTCGACACCAAACGAGAGATAAATAATACTGTTGGGTAGACTAAATGTATGCACCCTTTTTGTTCCATCACCTGCGTCTATTTCATCTAAATCCCTTGCAACACCACTGCTAACCATCGTGTAAAGTTTAGATTCCAAAGACCTGCATTCGTTTTCAACGTTGTTCTCAGCAAATACCACATTTAGGTTATTGTATCCAATTGTCACCATTATAGCTATCGCAGAAATAACAGCGATACTGATTAAAAGCCTTATAGGAATCATTTCAGAGGCAAACTCATCTGGTTTTCTCATATTTATCATCTAGATATAAAACGATGTAAATCATTTCTGAACAGGTTCCATAACTAGGGACTCAGAGCCACCATGCCAGCTTAAACGGGGTCTTATCTTTACTATATGTATTGACTCGGAGTTATCATCTATTAGCAGAGCCACACCTTTTTCATCACCTATCTTTTGAACTGATTCTTTAATATCACCATGCATATATGTTGGTCTTATCCTGCTTAACGCATCAATGTCCTCTTGGGTAGTAAGCCTATGACAAATAATTATATCACTATGGGACAAAACCTCTGATTCTAGGGCGCTAGGACGCTGCGTAGCCATAACAAGAGAAAGACCAGGTTGCCTACCCTGCCGCATCCATGAATTTATAAGAATATCTTTACTCAGAATTTGTTTATCATTTGGTAGAAAAAGTTGTGCTTCATCAATAAACAACCAAACCATAGGAATGCCTTTTCTCCTACGGGATATACCCATTTTTTCTTGCTCATGGATTTTTCGTTCTTTTACTCGTTCCTCAAAAATTTTTTCTGCAACAACTGAAATAACAATACTCTTGAGATTGGTATCAGCTAGATGACTAACATCCAATATGGTGATACGTCCCCCGCTCACAAGATCATTAATCAAAACACCATTTTCATCAAAAACACCCCATGACTCAGCCATAGACAACAAATTCTCAGCAACACCCTTAACATGATCATCCCATCTTTCATCATTCCTGATACAGTTTAATAAATCATTTATAGAAAAATGATCTGATATTGATTGCATTTTTTGAACAGCCCTTGTCAAAGCAATACCAAAAGGCTCAGTGGATTTAACATCGAAAAGCTGTAACCAATGATGAGAAGACAACTCAGCGACCCTAAGAGAAAAACCAGATGCAGCTATACCATTGTTTTTATATTCCTCAACATATTTTTTAGGAACCATAAGCAGTACATCTAGATTTTTTGGTTCCATGCCCCACATTTCAAGTTTATCTTTTTCTAATTTATTTTCATGACTCATCGTCCAGAATATGCCAAGGGTATCAAAAACTACTACTCCCAGATTTTCTCTAAGTTCTTTTTCAAGATTTCCTATCTCTTCTATGAAAACCCCTGCGGTATAAGATTTCCCATAACCCCTTTTACCACATATAAGAATAATGTGAGGATGAAGAACATCGACGTAAACATCTGTTCCAAGAGAAGAGTCTAAGGCATAATATCTGCCAATTTTTAATAAACCCTGTTTTCCCCCTTCTTTTCTACCTAATACATAGCATTTTTCTGATCTATTTTCTTCATCTAAAAAATTGTCTTTCAAACTCTATATCAACCTCCATTAATTCAGAAAATTATATTAATATAGATTTATATATATTTTGTTATTCTTGGAGGAGTTGAGAAGATAAAAACTGGAGAAAAAAACTGTCCCTATAATTCAATAAGGAAATCAGATTTTAAAACATTGATAATAAATTGTAGAAACTGTAGCATAGGAAACTCCACGATATTCGACGAAACATGTAGATCAAACATCTTCAAAATTCTAAAAACAGAACATGGTTTAGATAGGCTCATCCTCAACCATGCCCTTGTTAAGGTTTTTGTTGGTAAAGAACTAGAAATTTTAAAGGATTTAACAGATTACATAGCAAGTATAGAAATATATGAAGACATAAAACTGCCTACTGGAAATTTTGAAAAATGCAAAAAATGTAACTCAGAAAGACGAAACTTCTTAAAAACAACAATTGAGATATCACAAAAAGATCCATTCCTTGGATTAAAAAGATTTGAACAAATATTAAAAACCGATGACCCAAAAGATAAAAAATGCGAAGAATGTAAAATAAAATACCACGGATTGATATCTGAGATCATTTCAAAAGCAGAATTCAAAAAACACATCATAGAAAAAGATATAGATAGTAATTTTTTTTATACAAACTATATACGATCGTATGTTAGACCAGGTTTTATAGATTCGTATATTCAACTTGAACCTCCACCTGATGCTGTTTTCTTGAAGTCCTATGAAGTTCAGCGTAGGGGTGGGCGACCTATTGATATATCTTTGTATGTGTTAAGAACAAAACCTGAGAAACTATATTTTGTTGTTCCACCTGAGTATGATTTACCGTTGACAGAGCTTTATCTTTTGGAAAATGTTAGATCCTATCTTTCTCACCATAGACCTAAAGATGCTTCTTTTATGGATTCTGAGACAGCTAGGGATTATTTCCAGCGTTTAGGCAAACAGGTTATTACAAAATTCATTAAGGAACATAACCTTGATATTAAAACTAGTAGAGTAGATTATTTAGCTGATATTTTCGCTCGTTATACAGCAGGTTTTGGTATACTTGAGGATATTCTTTTAGACCCGAATATCCAGGATATCTATGTTAACGCCCCTGTGACAAATAATCCTTTACATCTTGTGCTTGATGGTGAGGAGTACACATCCAATGTTTATTTATCTGTTGGTGACATTGATGCGCTTGCATCTAGGTTCAGAACCTTAAGTGGTAGAGCGTTTTCAGAGGCGTCACCGGTTTTGGATATGGATCTTGAGAGTTATCATACGCGTGTTGCAGCTATCTCTAATCCTCTTACTCCACGTGGTATAGCTTTTGCTTTGAGAAAACATCGTCAGAAACCATGGACTCTAGCGCATTTTATTGATAACGGTATGATTTCTCCTTTGGCTGCTGGTTTTCTTAGTTTTCTTGTTGACGGTCAAGCCTCTATGCTCATAGCTGGTAGTAGGGGCTCAGGTAAAACATCATTGCTTAGTGCGCTTATGTTGGAGATACCTCAGCGTTTTAGAATTTTAACCATTGAGGATACAGCAGAGATACCTGTTGATAATCTACAAAAAATCGGCTACAAAATCCAGTCGCTTATCACAAAATCTATCTCTTCTGGGTCTGGTTCTAGTGAGGTTGATCCAGCTGATGCTCTTAGAACAGCTCTTCGCCTAGGTGAATCTGTCCTCATCCTGGGTGAGGTCAGAGGTGTTGAAGCAAAGGTTTTATTTGAAGCTATGAGGGTTGGAGCAGCAGGTAACCTAATCATGGGAACAATACATGGTTCTACAACCAGGGATGTTTATGAGAGGGTGGTATATGACATAGGTGTTCCACCTACATCATTCAAAGCAGTTGACGCAGTTGTTATAGCAGCACCAATAAGAGCAGAGGGAGGCATTGAAAGAAAAAGAAGAGTAACCCAGATATCAGAGATTACAAAAACAGGTTGGTCAGTAAACCCTGATCCAGACAAAATATTCCAGGATATAATGGTTTACAACACAGTGAAAGACGATCTTACATCAACAAACCTATTGGACATGGGGCAGTCCCAGATAATAAAGAACATAGCAAAAAAATGGGGGATAACAGTAGAAAAAGCTATACAAAACATCAGGCTTAGAACAGAGATAAAACAGGCTATAGTAGAACATGGTGAAAGAAACAAGGAGTTGTTAGAAGCCCCTTCGGTTAGAGATGCAAACAATGCTTTTTGGATGTTTATTGAAGAAAGCAAAAGTCGTAACAAAGAAGTAGATTACAGAAAAGTTCGAAATAAATGGATGAGATGGTTTAATAACTACATTGGAAGAACACAAACATGAATGTGGAAGAACATTGGTTTGAAAAAGGTGCAAAATTTGCAAAAAAATATTTTTTATGGATGCAAAAAAACAATGAAAAAAACCAGAAAAGAATTGATAAATTTTTTACAGTGGAATACATCGAAAACCTGAACATTACAGGTTTAAAAGTTGAACCTTTTGACATTTTGATTTTTGCGTATATGGGTGCATTCCTAACTTTTGTTGGAACTTTGTTTTTGGATTTAGTTATATTGTTTTTCTATGGATTTAATATCAGTATAATTGATCCTCTCACAATATTACTTATGATTGTTGTAACAGTTTTTTTGCCTTTTGTGATATTAAATTTAATTGCCAACTATCCCAAGACCTATGCGAGGTACATAAAAATTCATTCACTTGGTGATATACCTGAGGTTCTCAGTTACCTTGTAATGTACCTGAAACTGGTACCAAATTTGGAGAACAGCGTTAAATTTGCTGCCTCAGAATCATCTACATCCCTTGCCAATGATTTACGTAAAATGCTCTGGGACATGGAAATAAGGGTGTATCATGGTATAAATGATGCATTAACTAATTTTGCAAATAGCTGGGGTAAATGGAACGACCATTTTAAGAGAGCACTGCATCTTATCCGAAGCTCTATACATGAACCTGAGGAGGCGCAGCGTGTGATAACACTTAATCGTGCTCTTGATGTTGGTCTCGATGGGACAAGGGATATGATGAACCATTTTGTCTCAAGGTTACATCAGCCTACTATGATCATCTATTCGATAGGTATTATGATTCCTCTTTCTTTTATAGCGATGCTGCCGGCTACTGGGCTTGTTGGGTTAAAGATTACTATATTCCAGGTTTTCTTTTTGTATGATATTATTCTACCACTTTTTGTTTTTCTTTATACAAGGAGGATTTTGATTATGAGACCAGCCACTTTTAACCCACCAGTTATACCAGATAATCACCCCGATCTTGTAAATATAAATAAACGCAGGAATCTCATAGTATCAGTGATTTGCGGTGTTGTAGTAGCTCTACCAGGTATTTTTTTCATGTCTGTGCCTATGTTTTTTTCTGCTAGCGAATCCAATGTTTTATTAAATTTTATAATTGATTCAGATGGTCTTAACTCATATTTTCCGGTTACATTATTTATAATATGGGGAATTGCTGTTGCGATAATGGTTTACACTCTTAGTGTTTACCGCCCTTATAAAAAAATCAGAGATGACATTAAACAGATGGAGAAAGAATTTGGTGATGCATTATACATACTTGGTAAGAGAATAAATGAAGAAAAATCTCCTGAGGAAAGCTTCATTTACACAGCTGATACTATGGGTGGTGCTAAGATCGCTGAGGTTTTTAATCAAGCTGGTTATAATCTTATGGTGATGCATACTAACATTAGAGATGCATTGTTTAGCCCTGATTTTGGTTCTTTGAAACATGTCTATTCTGATCGCATCAAGGCTATTATGAGATTGTTTGTGGAAGGTATTCAGAAAAGCCAAAAAGCTGTTAGCATCTCTATAATACGGATAGCGGATCATCTTAAGGAGCTTCAACAAGTTGAGGATAGAATAAAAAATATGTTGTATGAGCTCACATCGACACTTAGATCAACATCTGCTATATTTGCTCCTCTTATAGCTGGTGTTACACTTGCTATAACAAAGCTGATAACAAATGTAATAAGTTCCATGTCAGGTAAGATACCTACGCAAACCTTGCCCTATGGTTCCTCATCTGTTTTTGCTGGCATAGGGGAATCATTTGCCATTGATAATATTCGCCCTGAATATTTCGTTTTGGTAATTGGTATATACGTTATTGAACTGGTTTTTATTTTAACAAGGTTCACAAATGGTATAGATGATGGTGATGATAAGGCGGCTTTTATGTATAATCTTGGTATGGTTATGCCTGTAGCTGTGATGGTTCTTACAATAACAATTATTATCGGTCAAATATTGTTCTCATCTATCGTAAAAACAATATGATCAAAGATTATTTTTTTAAACCAAAAACCTAAATAAAACACCATAATAGTTACCTTGTTTCATGCAATTAAGGGGCTACATCCCGAAATGAGTCGAAGAATCATCTCTTGAACAATATTTTACTTTGAAATAGATCATAGAACATACAGA
>JARYMC010000026.1 GCA_029907305.1 Candidatus Thermoplasmatota archaeon | reverse complement strand
CACGCCCTGGGCAGGTGTTCTATGACTCCGCTCTGGCGGGTGCGCCTGCCCAGAAGTAAAAATGTTTGTTAGAAGAAAAATAGCGCGATTCACCCCCCATGCTAAAGTCTGGGGATTTCTCGCTCACAAAATGTTAAAAAAAATTTATTAATCTAATATTCTGCGAATATTTCAATCCCAATCATCTAAATCGTAAACTAAAAACCCTTTTTTCCTCAGGTTTTCTTTATCTTCTATTTTTTTTGCGATTAGCCCGTATTGTTCTTTTCTTCCTTTTTTATACCAGTTTACAAATTTTGCTTTTTCTTTCAATTTTTCTAGAATTTCAATTGATTGGTTATAAGATAAATTCTTCCATTTACATTCAAAAAATGTTATCTCTTTTTTATTTTCATTCAATGCAACGATATCTATTTCTTTGTCTTTATGCCACCAAGTACCTATATGAGTGAATACGATTGGTTTTTTATAGATTAAAAATTGTTTAGACACCTCTTCAAATAATTGTCCTATGAAATTATTTAAATCTGTCTTTATTTTTTTAATAACCGGAGAAATATCATCTAATTCTATAAGTGATCTAGCAGGATAGACAAATTCAAACCAGAATTTTATAAAATTGTCTGAGAGAGTATATTGTGTGTTTCTGATCCTCTCTTTTTTTTCTGTTATAGGAACAATTTTTTGTATTATTTTCACTCGTTCTAGAACGTTTAGATATTTTGATAGTTTTCCTGTTGGTATGTTTGTTTGAGTTGCGATTTTATTGAATTTTTTCTTTCCTTCGCTTAATGCATGTATAATGGTAAGATAGGTGGATGGGTTTTTGAACTCTTCGTAAAAAAGATTGAGTGGTTCTCTATAAAGGAAACAATTTTTATGAAGAATATGATCTTTTATATTTTCCCAAATGTTTTTTGTGTCATCAAATTCTTCCAGATAACGCGGTATTCCTCCTACTATTGTATAAACATATATAAAATCTTCAGTACTATATTGTGGCATAAAATTTTTTGCATCAAAAAAATTTAAGGGTGTTATTTCTATCTCGTAAGTTTTTCGTCCATATAATGCGCTTCCATAACCCATAGCTATTCTGTAGATAGTAGAGATGATTGATCCACATAAAATAATCATAATTTTTGTGTTTTTGAGATCTTCCCATCGGCGTTGTAGAATAGTCGGCCATGCCTTCTCAACTTTATAGAGGTATTGAAATTCATCTAATACAAGAACTGTTCGTTTTTTTCCTTCTAGTTTTATGAAATCAAAGAAGTCGTCCCAATTTGAAAATCTTATAAATTTTTCTTTTATTGTCCGTTCAAATGTTTTTAGTATGTCTGCAGAAATGTCAACTATAAAATAATGAGCGTTTTTATCTTTTATAAACTCTTGTAGAAGTCTTGTTTTTCCTACACGTCTTCTTCCGTATAGCAGCATTAATTCCGCTCGTTCTTGTTTGTAGATTTTGTTTAGAAGTTCAAGTTCTTGTTTTCTGTTAATTAACATACTTTTAGGTAGCATACTTTAAAGTATGTAATTTTTGGTTTAAAAGTGTTTTGATGGTATAACATCAGGGATGTTCTCTGTTTCTATCATGGTTAGATGATATATGAAAATAGGATATTAAGGTGATGATAAAGTTGAAATGATGATAAATTGTTAATCGTATTTAACGATTTAATAGTAAAGTTATTAAATATGTTTAACGATATAACATAAGTGCTAATATGAATGAAGAGATAACACAGGTAATAAGAGAATATTGGGAGAAAGGAATTCCACAGCAATTACATGAAAGAGAAATAGAGCTTTCTTCTGAAAGGAATTTTATAAACGATATTGTTGGGCCGCGAAGAGCAGGTAAAACATATCTTATGTTTCTAACAATTAAAAAATTGAGAGAGAGATTAGATAAAGAAGCGACAATCTATATAAATTTTGAAAATAGAAAACTAATACCTTTAAAAGATAGCTATTTCAATGATATAATCAAATTTATCTATGCAGAAGAGCTCTTTGAAAAATATGGAACTGTTTATCTATTTCTAGATGAAGTTCAGCGGATAAATGGATGGGAAAGATATATACGTAGTATCCATGATGAATTTAAAGATAAAATAAAGATTTTTGTTAGCAGATCATTCGCCAATCTACTTAGTAAAGAATACTCAAAATTATTAACTGGAAGACATCTTACAACGCAGGTATTGCCACTTAACTTCAGGGAATTTCTACAGTTTCAAGACATCAGGATAACCGATAGAATACCAACAGAGCGAGAAGAGACCAAGATTAAAAAACATCTAAATGACTATCTGCATGTCGGAGGATTTCCTGATGTGGTATTGGGTGAAGAAAAAGAATCAATTCTCTCTCAGCTGTTTACAGATATTGTTTCAAGAGATGTGCTTTCAAGAACGAATATAAGAAGGGAAGATGTGATGGAGGAATTTTCTTATTATCTTGCGAGTAATATTTCCAATCCACTTAGTTTCAATAAGATGAAAAATTATTTTGCTAGCAGAGGAATTAAGATTTCTGTTCCGACTCTTTTGAATTACTTTTGGCATTTGAAAAATGCATTTTTGTTTTTTGATAGCCTTATATTTTCTTACAAAGTAAAAGATCAGATGCAGTATCCTCGAAAAATCTATTGTGTGGATAACGGGATTGCAAACATTGCAGGATTTAAAACGTCTGAAAATATGGGAAGGCTCTACGAAAACACAGTAGCAATTGAATTAATACGAAAGGGATTCCATTTATACTATTGGAAAACGAAACAACACGAGGAAGTCGATTTTGTAGTTAAGCAAGGTACGAAGATTATGCAACTTATTCAAGTGTGCTATGATATTGAGAACATGGATACCAAACAGCGAGAGGTGAAAGCACTGGACAAAGCGATGGATGCATTTGACTTAAATGAAGGTTTTGTTATTACAGATGAAATCGAGGGAAAACAGAGGATGGATGGAAAGAATATCGTGTATCTCCCTCTTTGGAAGTGGTTGCTAGATTCATCATAAAAAATCATGAGAGATTAGGAGGATAGTATCGCTATTCCAACAATAGGACGTGTTATGTCAAGTATGGTTACTGTTTCTAGCATAGTTAGATGATATTGGAAAAGGGGATATTAAGATGATGATGTTTTTTATTTTAAATTTGATAAACTTATCTAACGTGGTTTATAATTTTTAGATTAAAAAAGAAATAGAAAAGGAGAAAATAGAGAGTCTATATGATAACTGTCCAACTTCCTAACAGAGAATTCGTAGGAACGTATCTCATAGTAAAAACGACAGATCCTGTTGGAGCCCAACAGTATATATAATCTCCTGCTATTATCATACCTGTTGGATTCATAGAGGAGTTAATAACCCCGCCTCCTGTATAAACTGCATAACGACAAGAAGGGCCTGAACTATTTGTTATAACAACATCATTCCATTGCACAGTTGGTTCTGCAGTAGCGATTATTATCTTATTGGCAGAGCTGTCAATATTACAAGCTATAGTTGGCGTAGATTGTTTAGTTCCTCCAATCATTCCACTAACATACACATACACTGTCGCTGCTATCGCGACTGTTATCGCAACCATTAGGATAACACCGATAACAGCAGAAACCGCTTCCTCACCTTTCACAAATTTTCTATTTGCCTTCATATTCACCCATTCTCTCCTAGCTATATCTCAAGCTATAATTGACAGTAAATATAACAGATAGTATAAATACTTTTTGACTTTTATAGTCCTCTACCCTAAAATAAAACCTGTTTTTATGATAAAAATTACTAAAAATGTAAATAAAAATAACACCCGCAAAACATTCTTTTCATAAGACGGAACAAATATCTATGTTGCGCGTACCTCCTGTTTTATCCTTATCTAGCAAGATTCACCTAGTTTATGATGTTGCATAGTTCTGTTGACATAGTTAGAAAAATCGATGCGCTGCCTCAGCTAAACATAAATAACGCTTCCCTTTGGGTTAATTTCTGTCTTTGTTTTTGATCATCCCATATTTTTCTAAAACCATAGAAATACTCATATAACTCATAAACATCTTTTGCATAGATAACTTTATGGTTCTGTATCACCTGAATTTTTAGGAAAAGAGGCATCGTTTCAAATATCTTGATATCATAATCTAGAGGAAGCGTATCCCGAAAAAGTTTAAACGCATTTTCGTTCGGTGCAACGATACAGATATCTATATCGCTTCTAAAATTGCTAACACCTTTAGTTAAAGAACCATATAGTAGTATTCCTAATACTCGAGCATATAGTGGTTCAAAATCTTTCTTTATTTTTTTAATGAGTTTTTTATCCATTTTTTTATGACCTCTAAAAATATTGATATTTCAGGTAGGATCTCTTTTATACTTTGAAATGCCACGAGATCATCGGTGGTATTATATCGGTGAATTAACCTGTTTCTCAGTCCATTCGCCTCTTGTAAAACTCTTTTATCAAAATTTAGTTTGGCACTAAGTTTTTCTATATTCGTGTAATCATCTTTTGGAAGGATTTTAACATCCTTACAGACCATTGCAACTATGTCCATACAAGATTCAGCAAGTTCTTGAAACGCTTTATAAGTAGCAAGTTTAGTGCGTTCATCCTCTAAGAATTCCTCCGAAGATATATCTGTCCACTCGTCAATCTCATCTATCCTTTTTTCTATAAGTTCTATTTTATCTTTGTAACGATCACGCCTATCACTATTCATTTATATCCCAAAGAGGTTTTATAACATAAGGCTCTTAATAATCTTTGCTTTGGGGCAAATCAATTTGAATACATATTTAATGTAACAAAGTAATTTTCTAAAAATAGATACCAGCATCCAAAAATCGATAGCTCTAAAAAATAATATCTTATCTAAACGAAATATTTATTAAACAGACATAAGCTTACACTTTTGTAAAAAAAAACAAAATGGGATGCATGATTGGGATGCAAAAAAAGAAAATTATTATAGAGAATAAGCCAAAAACTAGAAAAAAAACAAACAAAGCAACATTACAAAAAAACAAAAATAGAATAAAACAAAAGAGAGAAGAAATAGAAAAATTTTTAGAAACAAAAAAACCATCCTCACACTGGCTCAAAGGAAAACAGATAAGGTTCAACCCAAAAATATTTTCTAGACACAAAAAAAAGGATAGCCTCGTCAAATTCCATCTAGAAACAGTAAAAAAAATAGATGAGCTATTAGCAGATCTTGAAAAAGAAACAAAAGAACAAAAAAAGGAAAAAACAATCCATTCCACCTTTGGTTTAGCAGAACTAAGAGAGCCTTTAAAAAGAAAAACAACCCCGTCTTTTGAAACAGAGGACATGTTCGAAATAGTCAACCCTGATGCAGGTTTTCCTCAAACTGAATCTCATTGGAATGTAACGCCCCCGTTCAGGTTTGTAAAAAAAATCAGGGAATCACCTGATATTGTTTTTATCAAAAAAGACTTTGATGAGCGGATAAAAGACGAAGATTTCCATACACGGATGATAGGTGATAAAGACGTAGAGACACAAAAAAACATCATGGGTTTCGCCCATATAAAAATCAGGAAAAAAGATGAAAAAGCAAAAAAAGAAAAAAAAGTCACACCAGAAGAAAACAAAAAAAATGGGGTCATTAAAACAAAAAAAGCTTTGGAGGAAACAAAAAAAGAAATCGAGGTGAAAAAAAGAGAATTAGAACAGGCAAAAAAAGAAGCGAAAAAAAGAGAAAAAGAGCTCATCAAAAAAATGATTGAAGAAGAAAAGAAAAAAAAGGAAGAAGAAAAACTAAAAAAACTAGAGATGAAAAAAGCAAGGATAGAAGCAAAAAAGAGAGAAAAAGAGCTTAAGAAAAAAGCTAAGATGGAAGAAAAAAAGAAGAAGTTGGAAGCAAAAATGGCTTTGAAAGAAGAGAAACTCAGGCAAAAAAAGCTTAAAGAAGAACGGGAGTTAGAGGAGCATAAAGAAAAAACATCTGAGCCTACTTTGGGTGTGATAGATAAAAAAACAAAAGATACTATGGGTCATTTTATTTCAGGTAAAACAGAAATAATTGAGTTGAACCCGCTTCTTGATGATGATGTACGTAAGGTGCTTATTATAACAGATAATCTTCTGGAAAAACTACCAGATGATGTTATAGATGATTTTGTTAAATCCAAAGATTTTGAGTTATATGAGAAAGTCATTAGTAAATATAAGATAAAGTGATCTTTTATGGGTTTATTGGAAAAAGCGCAGCAGAGAAAAAATGTTTTACAGGGGACACAAATCTTACAGGAACCAAAAACAAAAGAGAAAAAAACTGGTTTGTTGGAGAAAGCAAAGCAGAGAAAAGAGGTTTTGCAAAAATCTACGACAACGAAGGGGAGGAAAAAAACAGAGCCTGTTAAAGAGGAGAGCAAAAAGACGGTAAAGGAGCCACAGCCTTATCTAGTTGATGAGCGGAAGGGTTTTGGTTGGAAGGGTCTTGGTAGTAGAAAAATTTATTTTAATAAGGAGATAAACGAGTATGTTTATGAGGTTTCAGAGCCTGTTTTGAATGAGGAGGAACTTAAGATAAAGGATGAGCTTGTTCGTTTGTTTAAGATGTTGGCTGATATAAACGTTTTTGGGTTGAGTAAAGAGGAGAAAAAGAGGCATCTTGAGGAAATACTAGAGCAGATAATAGTAGATAATGACGTAAAATTTTGTGAAGAGCCGATGAAAAGCAAAGGTATATTATTTGGCGGTAAATCAAAAAAAGATAGGAAAATAAAATTTGGTAAAAAAACGTTGGAGGAAAACAGCATAAAATCTGAGGGGGGAGCAAAGGATGCGATAGAATCTGATAATATAAATAATATGATAGGGTCAAAGGACAAGATTTTTTATCATATCTTCAGGGATTTTATTGGTTACGGGAAAATAGATATACTCATGGAAGACGAGGGTATAGAGGATATATCGTGTGATGGACATCATGTACCAATATTTATTTATCACAAGAAATATGATGCTATCACAACAAACATCCGTTTTGAGAATGATGAGGAGCTTGATTCTTTTGTTGTAAGGCTTTCGCAGATATGTGGTAAGCAGATATCGATTTATTCACCTATTGTGGATGGTAAACTACCAGATGGCTCAAGGCTTCAGTGTACCTTATCTAAAACTGTTACAAAAGGTTCAACGTTCACGATACGTAGGTTCAGGGAAGACCCGATAACACCTATAGATTTGATCAGGTTTAAAACAATATCTTTGGATATGGCAGCATATTTCTGGATGGCTATAGAAAACGGTGCATCTATACTATTCTGTGGTGGGACAGCTAGTGGGAAAACATCTGCTCTTAACGCTTTATCATTGTTTATACCAGCCTCACATAAGATAATATCAATAGAGGATACTAGGGAGGTTAACCTGCCGCATAGCAACTGGATAGCTGGTACAACGAGACAAGGTTTTTCATCATCAGATGAAAACAAAACAGGGAAAGATATTGACATGTTTGATCTAATCAGGGCGGCTCTTAGACAAAGACCTCGTGTGATAATTGTAGGTGAGGTTAGGGGTAGAGAGGCGTATAGCCTGTTTCAGGCTATGGCAACAGGGCATACATCATATGCAACAGTACACGCAAGTACGATACATACGTTGATACAGAGACTGGAAAACCCGCCTATATCATTACCAAGAGCACTGCTCACATCGCTTGATATCATAGTTTTTTTGAATGCTGTTGAAATCGGTGGTAAAACCGCTCGTAGGATGACAAGTGTTACAGAGGTAATCAAACTTGATCCTGATACAAACCAGCTTATATTCATGGAGCCTTTCAGCTGGGTTTCAAAAACAGATGACAGGTTTGAAAGCACAGGGACAAGCAAGATAATGAATGCTATTAAGACACAGAACGACTGGACAGATGAACAACTAAAAAGAGAGTTAGCAAACAGAAAAATCATACTTGAATGGATGGACAAGAAAAACATGCGAACATACCAGGAGGTTGGTAGAGTAGTATCAGATTATCACAAATACCCGGATGTAATATTAAAAAAGGCTATGGAGGAAATGAAAAAGTGAAATCCACAAACTACTCCAGGCTATGTAGACGTTTGTTCTCAAGGATATTTGAAAAACTCAATATAAGTAAAACCAGTAAAAACAATCTACTAGAAAGAGCAGACATAAGTATGGTCTACCAGGAATACTACTCTATGGTTTTAATGAACATACTAATAGGTTTCATATCATCATTTGTACCAACATTAATACTATACCTCTTAGTCCCAAACCAGATAACATCACTACTTATGCTAATCATATCATCTATAACACCCATATTGATAGGTGTTTATTACATCGGGATGCCGTCATCAAAAGCAAAAACACGAGCAAAAAACATAGATAGACACCTACCTTATGCGACGAATTTTATAAACACCATGTCAGTAGCAGGCATATCACCAGCGGAAATATTCGAAGCACTAGCCGCAGTGGATTTGTATGGTGAGATACAGAAAGAAGCAAAAAAAATCACCACAGAGATAAGCATGATGGGAGTAGATACAATAACTGCTCTAAAAAACGCTATTACAATATCACCATCAGAAAAACTCAAAGAATTCATACAAGGCATGCTAGGCGTTATACAATCAGGTAGCGAACTAGGACCATATTTTGATAGATGCGTAGAAAAATACATGCTTAACGATATGGTGGAGAGAAAAAGAAACCTAGAGTCGCTAGCGGTGATGGCAGAGGCTTTTGTTGTAACAGTAATAGCGTTCCCACTGTTTCTCGTAATAATAATATCTGTTATGGGTATGACCAGTAGCGGGGGCATAGATTTCAGGTTTCTCTATATCCTAGCATTTGTGATACTACCAATGGCGTACTTCGGTTTTTATGTGATGATGAAAATAGGGATGGGGGAATCAGTATGAAGAAACTACGCATAATAAAAAGATACAGCGAAAAAGGAATTTACGGTAAGGATAAAACCATCCTGATCATACTAGGTATATCAGCAGGTTTCTCAACAGTATTGTTTTTGTTAGGTTTCTTAACTTTTTTAGGTGCATTTAATGTTTTAAACGGCATGCTGTCAGGTTTTGATTTCATTGTGTTTGGGATACTTTTAGTAATTGGTCCAATTGGTTTCTACAACCATATCCAGACGAAAAAGAAAAAGGATGTGGAGGAACATCTACCAGATTTTTTACGTGAAATAAGCAGCTCAACATCATCAGGTATGACTGTTTTTGATGCTATAAAATCAGCTGCAAGAGGTGATCATGGAAGGCTTACACCTGAGTTACAAAAAATGTCAGCTCAGCTATCATGGGGTATATCTGTAAAAGAGGTTTTGGATAATTTCGCAAAAAGAATAAACACGGCTACTGTGAAAAGGATGGCTATAACAGTAAACAAAGCGTTGGAGATAGGTGGGAACACGTCTGCTGTTTTTAACGCTGCAGCAAAAGAAATAGATCAAGCTAAACGCGTTGAGCAGCAGAGAAGAGCGGAGATGTCAATGTACAGCATAGTTATTTTCATAAGTTTTTTTGTTTTCCTAGCAGTTATTCTAATAATTGATAAAACAATTTTTGCAGCTATTTTCGATGTTCAAAGTAAGATGGCAGGTGCATCAACAGTTGGTATGCAGGGTATGCGGTTATCATATATTGACCCAGAGGCGTTAAAGTACACGTTCTTCTCCTTCGTCCTAGTTCAGGGTATAGGTGGTGGAATACTTGGTGGTTTCATGATGGATGGGAGATTATCATCTGGTGTTAGATTCGGTTTTGTACTTGTTCTGATTTCCTTCTTTATATTTAAGATATTATTCTAAAAATAATTTAGCAATATGTAAAAATACCACAAAGGATTTAAATATGGGGTTTTATAAAATATTTATCTGTGGATTGGGAGAGATGAGGAGAGATACTTTGTTGTTGGATGGGTATGCGGTATCAGAAGTAGTTGGTGCTGTAATACTATTGCTCATAGCGGTAATTGTTTTCGCAACCATAGTCATGTATGTGTTCCCATTACCTATACCACCCCCTGAACCAAATGTTGAACTATATGGATATGTTAATGACAACGGGGTAGCGGTAATAGAGCATATGGGTGGAGAACCCCTTGAGTATTATAGGATTGTTGTAAGAGAAATAGATGGTACACTTATTAGCACAACCACTTATAACAACGAAAAAGAACCATGGAAGATAGGTGAATGTAAATATCCAAACACAGGCTCACTTCTTCTAACAGAAAATGATAAGGTACGTGTCAGTATCTATAGTACATCTAAAGATGGTAGTGAACATCCTGTTTTCGAAGGTAGACTTATAGGTAAACATAGAGAAACACCACCACTGATATCACCCATGTTAATATCTAGTCTTAGAACCAACACAGTTGATGAAGACCTAATATGTTACAACTACACAATAAAACCAGTTATTCCTGCTTCAACCTACATATATAGTTGGTTAGTTAACGGTAAATCAATAACAGATTTATTGATGCCTTTTGACACTAACAGTTTAGTTAATGTTAAAGATTATTCTGGCAACGGAAACAATGGAACAGCCTATGGACCTATTTGGACTAACAAAGGAGTTGTCGGCGGAGCATATCAGTTTGATGGCATAGATGATTATATCTCAATCCCATATTGTTTTGATGCCCCATTTATAGATGATTTGACTGTAGAAGGATGGATAAATACATCAGCGCAAAATGGTATAATATCATCCTACAATAGGAATAAATACTGGGAGCTTGGAGTAACAAATGGAAAGGTTAAATGGAGTACAACAGCAGGTGATGGCACAAAAGACTCGATAGGCATATCAAACGTAAGTGATGGGCGATGGCACTATGTTGCTGCGACCTACAAATCATTTACAGGTGAATCAATTATTTATGTTGATGGAAAACAGGATATTAAAAACAATGATCACACACAAGGTGAGTTAATTGGCACTGGTGAATCGCCAAATGGTTGGATAGGTACTGGTCCTGAAGCAGCAAGAGAAACCATATTTTATACTAGTTTTGAAACAGAGGATGAAAAAAACAATTGGAAGCCAGATAATGAAACAGGGGGCGGAGGCGCTTCTATAACATGGGAAACAGTATTCTATGATAATTTTGAGACCGGCTGGGGCAACTGGAACGATGGTGGCTCAGATTGCAGTAGATACACAGGCGGCACATACGCATATAGAGGTAGCTGTGCAATAAATATACAGGACAATAGCGGATATCCCAACTCAGCAACATATTCAAATGTAATACCCGTGGGTACACAAAAATACACGCAAATTAAAATCGATTTCTGGTGGATAGCAGTATCAATGGAAAACAAAGAGGATTTCTGGGTTGATTATTATGATGGAACAACTTCTCATAGATTAAAAACAATAGAAATAGGAACCGGTCAATACAGCAACAACGTGTTTTATCACACGGTTTGTTATGTTAATAAAACCGATTATCCTTTCACAGATCAAGCGAGGTTTAGAATACAGTGTGACGCAAGTGATGATACTGACGATGTTTATCTAGATCACATTTACATAAATGCAACCTCAGGCTATAGAGTAGATTACGTGTTTGATTTATTTGATGCTGATGAATTGAACCCAAGAACAGGTACATATTCTATTGGTGGCTCCGGCGATTTTGATCCTGATTACGCTTATTACAATAGAACAGGCATAGACATATCTGGATACAAGGACGTTACATTATCTGTATGGTATAGTTACGACAGCACAGAGGCTGATGATTATTTTGGTTTATATTACAAAGATGGTACCAACTGGGTTACAATATTCGAAGTAGACCCCCAAATAGGCAATGGGAATCAACTAGAATGGACAAACGTGCAAGTGCAGATACCAGATCACATATATAACTTAGTTCTTCAATTCAAATGGTCCACATCATCCACAAGCGAGTACGTTGCTATAGATGATCTCGAGATAACAGGGATACTACTTGGTGGGGGGTACAATTTCAGTGGAGCAATAGACGAATTCCGCATCTACAATCGTGTTCTTTCATCAGAACAAATATACCAGAATTATCTCTGCGCTAAATACGGTCGCACTGACAAAAGTGTTATTGTATCAGAAGAAACCTATATCAATGATATTTGGAGATGCATAGTAACACCAAATGATGGCATAAACGATGATACACCAGTAGAATCAAACATTTTACAGATAATTAGTTATGGTGGAGGGGGATAAAACATGCGGAAAGCGTTTAATAAAAAAATTTGGCTAATCACTACAACTATAATCTTATTGTCCAATTTATTCATAGTCTACCAAACAGAAAAAGTTAGCGCAGGATCATATGACGGCAGAGATCTAGCACTAGCAATTCTATCTAATCAATCTGTTCTTGTAAGTTCATCGTATAGTGATAAAGACCTTTCAGACCACAGACAAGGGAAAGTTCTTTCATCTCTAGGGATTATGGCTCCAACCAACGGCCAAACATTCGCGCTGCTTAGTACAGGTATAGCTGGTGCTGTTCCAGTAACCACAAATACAGTTAATCCTGGTGAGGAACGAGGGAGCTGGTTCGCTGGGGGAAAATATGGGAGCCCAAGAGACCAAGCTACATTAACAATGACCTTAAAAGTTCCACCATACATGCACTATCTGTATTATGATGTACAGTTTTTTAGTGTAGAGGTTCCTGAATATAAGGGAAGTCAATACAACGATAAATTCACAGCAACTGTAAATTCACCATCAAAAGGTATAACAACCTATGTGATTGATATCAACAGCGGAGACTTCGTATTAAATTCTAGGGATATACCTGGTACTGGCTTTGACGTTTTTGCTACAAGTGGTAACCCTGATGGTGTCGACTGGGTTGATACGACGCCAAGGACACCAGGTGCTGATGGTGGTGCAACAGCTCTCATTACGAGAGAAAACCCGGTTTCGCCACATGAGGAGATCATAGTGACTTTTGATATAATTGATGTTGGTGACAACCAGTTTGATAGTGCTGTCTTTATCGACAATTTAGTGTTTTCTGGTTTCGCAAAAACAGAATTAATAGCAAGAAAAATAGCCCAAGATGTAAATGGTGGATATCTGGAATGTGGTGACACGATAAGATACACTATCACAATTAGTAACATCGGGACAGCTAACCAAGGTGATAACCCTGGTAATGAGTTTGAGGATGATATACCAATTAACACAACATATGTACCTGGTTCAGCTACTGCAACATCAGGAACAATAAGTTATAGTAACGGGAAAATAATATGGAATGGTGGCATACCCGCGCAGAGTAGCGTCGCATTAACATTTAATGTAACTGTTAATCAGAGTCTAATAAATGGTACAATAATATCTAATCAAGGAACTATCTATTGGGATAGCAATGAGGATGGTACAAACGATGCAACTGAGCTAACAGATGACCCAGCGGTTGATGATGGCATTGACCAAGATGGAGACGGAGAAACAGGTGACGATGACCCAACTAGGGTAATAGTGTTTGCTTTTGAACCACCATCTGTGGTAACAGAGGATTTCTCAGATGATACGCCCAGTGGAAAAGCATCTCAATCATATTATGGACGTTTGTGGTTTGAGACAGACAAGGGAAAAACTGGTAGTGTTTTCGAAGTTGCACCAAGTTATCATTATTCAACAGCAAAATCTTTTAAAACAAAAATAAGGTCATCAGGTGGGAAACGATATTGGAATTATACTTTATCACAACTTAACAGTGATATGATATGGTGGGAGGCTTGGTTTGCCTGTGGTAACACTAGCGAGGTGTCAGATATGTATCTGGATTTCAAAAACACTGCAGGTGACAATATTGCGAGAATAAAATTTGAGTATGTCCACGAAGGAACATCGAAACCAACTGATTGGGTTCTAAAACTATATTATATGGATCCAAGTAGTGGGTGGATTAGTTTAGACTCTGATTTCCAAGGTGGTTATTTATACAACGGTTGGTATAAGATAAGGATAGAGAAAAATGGTGAAAATAATATCAAATACTATCTATATAGATCCGGCGTAGGGCTAGTTAGATCCAAAACAGCTGGACGATTAAGCGCACCGTTTTCAAATTTCGCAAGGGTTGAATGGTATAACACGAAGAACCCTGTTGTATGCCCAATGTTTTTCTGGGATGAGCACAGAGTAGGACTTATCTCATAGATAAAAATAAATTATTTTTTATCTAATTTTTAATGGGGCTCTCTAATTGGGTCGAAAAACAGGTAGTTATCTATCTGGTTCTTTAGATCATTATAATCTTGTAATCCTTCTAGATACAGTTCTTCTGTTAATGTAAAATTTTCCATCAGCGATGAAACATTATCTATGTTTCCAAGAGATAGGTTTTCTGCTGCTCTTCTGAGGTAATCACTTGCGTTGTATCTAAGAAGAGTTATGTATTGGCCAGCTTTTGAAAAGTTAATATAGTAACCAAGAGCTTCTTTATATCTATTATTATCAGTATAGCCTAATGCGTTTTCAAAATAAGGTTTTGACTCACCAAACTTTCCGTATGAAGAAATGTATTTGTCCATAGCGGTGGTACAATTATCGATACATTTCTGTATTAAAGACGCAGAAATATTGACTAGCGCGTTATTAAACCAGAACAGAGCAAAATCAAAATGGTAATTACCAACCTCTCTGATCTCCCTAGCTGAATCCATCAGGATAGCGCCTTGTAGATAATAGTTTGTGAAATTCTCGTTTCTACTATTTAAATCCTGTATTTCTTCAATATGTGTTATAGTCAATGTTTCAATTTTTGAGCGGTTCACTATATCTGCAACAAAATAGGTTATGATAACAACACCAACCATGATTGATAACAGCATTACAAACATACTTTTTGTGAACTCTCTCGCCATAAAAATTCACCACACCTCATTAATAATTTTATATATCCCTACTCATCCACACAGATATCTATCTGTAGTTTTTACTATTTAAATACTTTGTGCAATTTTTACAAAATGTTAATTTTAAGGGTTTATATCTGTAAAAACCTACGACGTAAACAAGAGACTAGTGACATCCTCTCCGCCATAAATGGCGGAGCTTCCTATGACGCATGGTTAGTAGTCGATGTATAGGAGTCCAAACT
>JARYMC010000025.1 GCA_029907305.1 Candidatus Thermoplasmatota archaeon | reverse complement strand
GATATGATGAGAGAACAATTCAGCAAATAGTTAAAAATGCAACTAAAAAAGCTGGCATAAGAAAGAAAGTCACGCCGCATACTTTAAGGCACAGCTTTGCTACACATTTATTGGAAGGAGGTGTAGATATAAGGTTTATTCAACAGTTGCTTGGTCATAAAAGTTTGAGAACAACTCAGATTTATACGCATGTTGCAAACAAAGATATTAAAAAACTTGCAAGTCTGCTTTAGGCTTTAGAGTTCTTTTACTTTAAGCAGAGATTAATTACCTACAATAAGTTAACAGAGCCCTATAAACTTTATTTAAACTATATAAGATACTCTTTTTGAGGTTAATATCTGTTATCTGAAGGTTTATAAACCCGCAAGGTGTTTTGAAATTATAGTTTGAGAGAGTAAAAATATAAAAGAAAATCATAAAACAATTTTGCAAGCAATCATAATCTCAACGATAATAATAGCTTTGTTATGGGTTTTTGCATTCTATCCATTGCTAGATCCAATAACAACAGCCTTGCAAAATATTAATCCGCCAATCGAAACCTTTGGAAGTGATGATATTTTTGAATTATTATTTTTAATGCAAATTATGTTTGGTGTTGTTTCAGTAATGTTTTTTTTACTTTTAACATTAGTATTTTACCTTGCAATAAACTATCTAAAGAAACGTAATACATCAAACTGAAAAATTGAACTTATAGTGTTTAAGGGATGGAAAAAAATAGGTAAAGTAAACTCTATTTATCTCCCTTTAAAAACAGGTTTTCGTTTTTCAACAAACGCTGTTACGCCTTCTTTGAAATCATCTGTACCAGCTGACATTGATGCTGTTTTACTCTCAAGCTCAAGATGATCTAGCATGCTGTTGTCCATGCTTTTGTTAATAAGCATCTTTGCTTTACCAACAGCTATGGGAGGTAACTCCTTGAATTTAGAAGCATAACTCTCTACAGCATCATCTAATTTTTCGCTATCAACAATCATGTTTACTATACCCATACTATGTGCTTCCTCTGCAGAGAAAGTTTTAGCAGTCAAAAGAAGCTCACATGCTTTGTGGTAACCAACAAGACTTGTAACAAACTGTGTGCCACAACCTGGGGCGAGGCCTATTGTGATAAAAGCAGTGTTCATCTTTGCATCCTTTGATGCAATAATTATATCACAAGCCAATGCAAGCGATAGACCGGCACCAAAAGCAGCACCATTAACCTGTGCTATAACAGGTTTTTCCATACTCCTAATTTCTATTACACATTTGTGTATTGTTTTTGTCAGCTCTCTAAGAAACTTGGGTTTATCTTTTGCAGCATACATCTCTTTTACATCCCCACCGCCACAGAATCCCTTACCAGTGCCTCTTATCACAACCGCTATTATCTCATTCTTTTTGCTTATCTCATGTAAAACCTTGTAAAGCTCTTCACCTAGTTTCATGTCAAATGAGTTAAGACGATCTGGTCTGTTGAGAGTTATATAAGCAATTTTTTCTTTTGTTTCAAAAGTTAAGGTTTCATAGCTCATAGGTATCGACCCCAAGGAACATTAATTTAGATATAAACCTTGGGGTTTTTTTTCAAGAAAAATATAAATAAACAGTTAACTATGCCAACGCACATAGTTTACAATCAGGGGAATAAAAACTATGGAAATAAACATGTACATCGACAAATACAAAACAATAAGATACAACTTTTTCAGATGGAGATACGAGTTAAACGTTTTCTATAAACTAACACTAGCTCTAAGCTTCGCATGTTTAACAGGACTACTAGCACAACTAAGATTCTACCTACCAGGCACACCAGTTCCAGTGACAGGACAAGTTTTCGGAGTCCTATTAGCTGGAGTAATACTAGGAACATGGGGTGGAATGAGCCAAATCATGTATCTAGGAATCGGAGCAGCAGGCATCCCATGGTTCGCAGGTTTTAACAGCGGCTTATCCTACCTTCTAGGCCCCACAGGAGGATACCTCATAGGGTTTGTATTCTCAGCTTTTTTCATAGGATACATAGTTGATAGATACATACGTTCCAGAAGCTTCCTAACGATGTTTGCAATAATGCTATTCTCAACATTCACACTAATATACATACCAGGACTAATACAACTCTACATATGGATGGGAGCAGCAGTTGGAATCCGGGAGCTAATAACCATAGCAGTAATACCATTCATCGCAGCTGACATAATCAAAGCAGCAGTAGCAGCTGGAATAGCAAGCAGCATCACACCAAAAAACGCATATGGAAAAGAAATCGACGTATGAAAAATAAAATACTAAATCTATTAAAGAATGATTTTGTCTCAGGTGAACAAATAGCAAAAACTCTTAGCATATCCCGCACCGCAGTATGGAAACAAATCAACTCCATAAGAAAATCAGGTTACGAAATTGAATCAATAAAAAACAGAGGCTATAGACTGATATCTAGACCAGATATCCCACTCCCTGAAGAAATAACAGATGGTTTATCTACAAAAATTATTGGAAAAGAGACACATTATTTTAAGAAAATTTCTTCAACAAATGATCTTGCAAGACAACTAATAAATAAAAATGCAATAGACGGAACAGTTATAGTCTCAGATATACAAACACAAGGTAGGGGGAGAAAAGATAGAACATGGTTTTCACCAACAGGTGGTTTATGGTTTTCAATTATACTCTACCCAAAGCTTCCACCAAATAAGAGCATGATGTTGACCATGGCTGCATCACTAAGCGTAGTCCATGGAATTAAAACAACAACTGGTATTATTCCACGTATAAAATGGCCAAACGATGTTCTGATAAAAGAGAAAAAAGTCTGTGGCATATTAACTGAAATTGATGCAGAGATAGATAAGATAAACTTCGCAATCGTAGGCATAGGCCTAAATGTAAACAACACGTTACAATCAGATTTGAGTAAACATGCAACAACACTTAAAACAGAATATGGCGGTAAAGTCTCCAGGGTTCAAATACTTAAATCAATTCTAAAAAACTTTGATGAATACTACATAGAAATTCAGGAAAATAAACATGACAAGATACGTGAAAACTGGTTATCATCATCTCAGATAATTGACAAAAAAGTACGTATTAACGACGGAACAAAAACTATACAAGGTGTTGTTAAAAATATAGATGAAGACGGCTCCCTCATTTTAGATGTTGATAATAAAACCTGCAGGGTTTTAAGCGGCGACTTAGAATACCTATGATCTTTTTTTACAAGGCATCAAACACACATTGCATTCTTTACTACATGGATCAAAATGTATATCCAGATTACACGGACCGTATTCCCTCCTTATTATCGACTCTAGTTTATCAGAGAGGTTATGTGATTCTTTCACCGCCATATCCTTATCTACAACAAGATGCATTTTTATATCATCCTTATCTTTTCTCCTGATAACCCGCACATTGTGGAAAGAAATAATTCCTTTTTCCCCCTCAAGTATTTTCTCAATGATTCTTTCTTTAATTCTGCTTTCATAATGCATCTCTTTTGGTTCCACATGGATTATTGTCGAATGATTTGTTTTTTCCAAGATCTTGTTTTCAAGCTCATCAGCAATAGTATGTGCTTCATCCATCATCAGGTTATTTTCAATCTCTGCATGGAATGTTATAACCTTGCTGTTACCATAATCATGCACAGATATACTATGAACACCTTTCACCCCGTTTACTGATTTCGCTAACTCCCTAATGGTATCTACTAGATCTTTGTCAGGCGCCTGCCCCATAAGATAGTTAGATGAGGTTTTCCCCAAGCTGATAGCAACATATATAATTATCAATGATACAATGACACCAAAAATCGGGTCTAATATCACATATCCATAATAAGATCCAATCAAACTTATTCCAACACCAACTGATGCTAGTGCATCACTACGATGATGCCATGCATCCGCAATAAGAATATCGCTGTTGATTTTTTTCCCTATAGCAAATGAGAAACGCGCCATCCACTCTTTTACAAGTGCAGAAACAATAAGGATGATACCAAATGGTACCGCATAATCAAGATTAGTTATTGTTACAGTATTAATGAGTCTCTCTATAGATTGTTGTATAAAACCAAGACCTGTGACAACTAGCAATATCGCGATAACAAGTGTAGCAATATACTCCGCTCGACCATGCCCAAACGGATGTTCCTTATCAGAAGGTTTTTTTGATACCTTAAAACCAAATATAACAACAGCTGATGTTGACACATCTGACAATGTATGAACTGAATCAGCTATTAATGCTATACTATTAAGAAATAAACCCAAGGTTAGTTTCATTACAAAAAGCAAAGAATTTCCAACAATGCTTACAGTACCTTCAAGATAACCATATTTGACCCTCACCGTAGAATCATTTATGTCCCCATAATCCAGTATAAAACTTAGTCTCCTCTTTTTATCCATTGGTAGACCGCTGAATATATTCCTCAGATATAGGTCTTTTGATTTAACAAAAACAGAGAAGGGTATTAACTAAAAAAATGTAACTAGTTGGGAAGTCTGGAAAAAAATATAGGATATGGGATGGGACACACCACATCTAAAACTTCTCCAGACTACCCCATATAGTAAATAATATTCATGTATATATAAATATATCCCTCTGAAGTGGGTTCTGTGGGAAAAAATGAACTATTTTTTCTTAGACTCAACCCTTATATCCTCTTTTATGTCAGCAATGCGTTTCGCCAGTTCAATATAATGTTCTATATCTGTTTTAGAACTGATCACAAGCTTAGCACCATCTGGTGAACCACCACCATGCATACAACCAGGTACACCAGCACCAATTGTCAGCCACTCTATAAGACGCGCTATCCTTGCTCTGGTTTCGCCATCACAGTTTGCCTTAAGATATTTTTTAAGCATCTTACCATACTTCAGGTCATTCAAGTCCTTACAAGATGGGAGGCATCCTGTCTCAGCTATACCACCAGCTATATCCTGTGTTATCCTCTTAGTCTCATATGGCAAGGTTGCTACATGAACCTTGTTCACATTTGATAAAAGCATATCAGGTATCCAGACACCAGAGGGGTGTTTCTTACCAAGTGCACTAGCAGCGATACCCATACCAAAGGTAGTCTCATTGTTTATTACCATCTGAGTGATTTTTTCTCTAAAAACTTTTTCAGATAAACCATTTGCGCGTGCCATAAGCGCTGCTGCACCAACCATGACATCACCTTGACCAGCTACGCATCCACCTATAGCTGAGCGATATGGTGCTATGAAATTCATCACTGCCCTGGTCGTGTAATCATATTCACCGCACATGAAAACACGTTCTTTTGGTACAAAAACATCATCAAACAACAAGTAAGCCTGTGTTATACCACCCATCTCAACTGGTATGTCAAAACCTTCCTCAAGTTCACGATTATCACTTGGCCTCCTAGTTTCAACAACAGTAAGATTCTCAGCATCCCTTGGGATAGCAAATGAAACAGCATAGTCTTTATCAGGCTCTTTATACCCTGTGCCTGGCATCACAAAAACTTCGTTAGCCGCAGCTACACCACATATCATAACCTTTGCCCCTCTCACAACAATACCCTCATCGTTTTTATCTACAACATGTAAACTGAGATCAGGGTCGTTTTGCTGCGTCGGCGTCTTAGACCGATCCCCTTTAGGGTCTGTTAACGCACCAGACAATGTTATGTCTTTTTTCTGTGCATCCTTCAACCAACCCTGCAACCTTTTATGGTAATCTGTACCCAGGTCTTGATCCATGTCATATGTTGTAGCCCACATAGCATTAATAGCGTTGAAACCAGCGCAGCGACCACCAGTACAAGTACCTGTAAGATTAAACATAAGACGTTTCATACGCAGGTTAGCAAACATGTCCTCCGCGCTACCAAGAATAGAAAGATAACGAGAAACTCTTTCACCAGTTAAACTAGATTTGGTTGTAAGAATATCCTGGTACTCAGGTTTGAGGCTAGCAGCAAAAATCTGGGCATGCCCCTCAACAGTCCTCCTTGTAGCAGGATGTGTTGTAACATCCTTTATAAGCTCACCAAACTTGTAAACATTAGGTCTCATCTGCCTAAGACTTTTTTTATACTCCTCAGGAGTCCTCATAACAATATCATCTCCTCTTCAACTTAAACTCCCACTCACACCATAAATCACTCGGGTGCTTGTCAGGTGGACAAACATTACACTTAACCTCAATATCAGGGTTGAACTCTCTAGCAAAAGCCTTCAAAAAACCAAATCTAACAGGCTTGCAACCAAACTCACCAAGACCCTTGTTTATACGTGTGTTTTGCACACGACATTTAACATTCCTAATTATTGCATGGTTTTTTTCAACAATAACTTCTTTGTCCTCAAGATCAAGAGCCCAACTAGAGTACTGCAATGCCTTCATCATAGACTGTATATCATTCCCTTTTATTCCCAGGAACTCTTTTAGTTTCCTTGCTTCAATCTTCCCCATAGCCTCCCAGACTCTGCGATCAATCTCTCTTGCAGCATCTGTACCAAAATCCTCTTCAATGCCAAGGAAATACAAACCATCAACAGCCCAGAGGTTACGAAGATGCATGAATATAAAATCATGAAGCTTATCCTCAGTTAAATCAGATAACAGCTTCCTATCTTGCTCTCTGCTCATTCTAATCAACACTTATTTTCCATCTCAAGAGAATATCGGGTATATAAAGATAGATGAGACAAAATATTGTTTTTATCCCATCTTCTCTCTAATAGCATTAGTAAGCTTAGGTAGTACCTGATACAGGTCACCAACAATACCGTAATCAGCTGATTTAAAGATAAGAGCCTCCGGGTCCTTGTTTATTGCAACAACTACACCTGAATCACGCATACCAGCTATATGCTGTATCTGACCAGAGATACCACATGCTATGTACAACTTCGGTTTCACCTTATGACCAGACAAACCAATCCAATGATCCTCAGAAAGCCATTTTAGATCAGCAGCAATAGGACGACTACAACCAATAGTCCTACCCTTCAGCGCATCAGCTAATTCCCGCACAAGTCTTATGTCATCCTTGTTTTTGAAACCACGACCGCATGAAACAATGATCTCAGCATCCTCAACGTTCACACCCTCGGTTTTCATCTCCTGAACCTTCGTAATCTTAGAGGGCGATCTCTCAAAATCATACTTCTTTTTTATAACCTCACCTTTGTGCCCCTCAGTTTTCGGCAGAGGATTAAATGCTTTCGGTGGTATAGTAACAATCTGTGGATGTGATAGGAACTGTTCAACAGCGATAGCGTTACCACTATAAACCATGCGCTCAGTAACAATCTTTTTGTCTTTAACATAAACATTTGTGCAATCAGTTACACAACCTGTATCCAATTTTGCTGAGAGACGAGCAGCAAGCTCTTTACCATTTTTATTAGAACCAATAAGAACAACCTCAACATTGTTCTCTTTTACTATCTTCTCAAGTATACTAGCATACTCCTCAGCCTTGAAAGTATGAAGATCAGCCTCAGCAGCTATAACACTATCAGCACCATGCTCAAGATAATCTTTAGCAAAAGAATCATGACCTATACAAACAGCTATTACTTTTTTATGTAACTCTTTTGCAAGTTCTTTTCCCTTGTTCAGTAACTCCAGTGTAAGTTTCTTATCATCAGAATAAACAAGCACCATTTTTTTCACCTCAACACTCCAACCTTAGCAAGCTCATCAACAAGCTTGTTAACACACTGATCAAGATCATCGTGGAATATCACGTTTTTCCGCACCATCGGCACACCCTTAATGTCAACTGTTTTAATCTTCGGCTCAAGCTTACCAGAAGCAACATCACTAGCAGACCACTTATGAATAGGTTTAGAAGACGATGCCAAAATCTGCATAAGACTAGGCAAACGAGGCTGATTAATCTCCTTAGTAACAGTAATAAGCACAGGATAAGGCGACTCAATTGTCACAGCCTTATCACCAAGGTTCCTCTCAGAAACAACCTTATCCTTCTCAACAACTACATTCTGCGCATATGTTATCTGCGGTATATTCAACAAACCAGCAACCCTAGGCCCCATCTGACCAGAAAACATATCAATCGACGCCTCACCACAAAGAACAATATCATACCCCCCGATTTTTTTAATAGCACCAGCAAGTATATGTGACACAACAGAGTAATCAGCGTTCTGCGGTGGAACAACTAAAACACCCTCATCAGCACCCATAGCAAGCAACTCCTTTATACGCTCCTTTGCATCAGATGGACCAACAGTAACAACAGTTATTTTCCCACCATGTTTCTCCTTTATCCTAATCGCCTCTTCAAGCGCGTTCTTATCAATGTCACTAATCTTCTGCGGCACACCAGATAGTATAGGTTTCTTCGTACTAGAATCAACCTTTATCTCAGATACATCAACAACCTGCTTAGCACAAACAACTATATTCATTTCATCACACCCTTTTTCTTCATTTCAAGCTCCCTAAGCTCTTTTCTTTTGATTTTCCCACTCTGAGTTTTAGGAAGCTCAGTAACAAACTCTATCTCACGAGGATACTTATACGGAGCAGCAACCCTTTTTGTATGCTCCTGAATCTCCTTAACAAGCTTTTCAGAAGCCTTATTCTTATCATGGAGAATAACATACGCCTTGATGATTGTACCACGCATCTCATCAGGGCTAGCAACAACAGCACACTCAAGCACATCAGGATGAGAAATAATAGCTGACTCCACCTCAAAAGGCGAAATACGATAACCACTAGCCTTGATTAAATCATCGTTTCTACCACTAAACCAAAAATACCCATCCTCATCCTGATAAAGCACGTCACCGCTAAGGAACCAACCGTTTTTGAAACTCTCGCTTGTTTTATCTGGTTTATTCCAATATTCTTTGAACAAACCAGGATCTTTTTCATCAACAGCTAAAACACCTGACTCACCCTGCGCAACAGGCTCCCCATCCTCATTAACAAGAGCACAAACATGACCAGGTTGAGGTCTACCACAAGAACCAGGTTTAATCCTCATGCCTCTCATATTGGATACATAGACCATAACCTCAGTCATACCAATACCATCCAGTATATCCAAACCAAATCTACGCTTCCACTCGCTAATAACCTTAGGGTTCAAAGGCTCACCAGCAGAAATACAATGACGCAAAGACGAAAGATCAAACCTTTTCTCAGCATCCTTAACAGTTAAAAACATCCTATATGCAGTTGGTACAGATGCAAGATTAGTAACCTTGTATTTCTCCATCAAACTAAACCAGTGCTCAGCATCGAAACGCCCCTCATGAACAAAAGTAGTTATACCCCAACGCCACACATACAAAAAACCATTACCCAATGGGTAAATCCAATTCAAATCACCTGTATGAGCAACAACATCGTTTTCTCTTGCATCCTGCCAATAAAGAACACTGGGATCATTACCAGGCACCCATCTATGTAGATGAACAGCACCCTTAGGGTTACCAGTAGTACCAGATGTATAACAGAAAAACGCCATATCATCGCTTCTTGTTTGCTCAAGTTTAATGGAAGACGAGGCAGTTTTCATAAGATCATCATAAGAAATCTCATTTTTCTCAGCATCACCAACAACAATGATGTTCCTCAAAGTAGGGCAATTCTTCTCAACCTCATGTACCTCTTTAGCATACTTCGGTGTCGTTATAACAGCCTTAGAGCCACTGTCATTAACCCTATACTCCACCTCATGTGACCTGAACATCACACTAGATGGTATAGGCACAGCACCTATCTTCACACCACCAATAAAAGAAACCTGGAACTCAGGTATATTCGGCAACCTTATAAGGAAACGATCACCTTCTTTGAAACCCAGCTTTTTCAAAACATTACCAAACTGGTTTGAGAGACTACTTATCTCACCGAACGTGAACCTCTTTGTTTTCCCCTCAAAATTCTCCCAAAAAAGCGCTATTTTATCTTTTTTCTTTCCTTCAGCGTGTTTATCACAAACATCATAACCTATGTTATAGTTCTCTGGTATATCCCATTTCCAACTCTTGAACTCTTTTTCGTAATTGAACTCCCCCATAAACACTCCTCCTTATGTTAATTGTTTTTTTTTATTTCAATAGACTACCAGATATAACCATACGTTGTACTTCAGAAGTACCCTCATATATCTCTGTTATCTTTGCATCACGGAACAGACGCTCAACGGTGTACTCCTTTGTGTAACCGTAACCACCATGGATTTGCACAGCCTTGATCACGGCATCCATAGCTGTCTCAGATGCAAACAGCTTAGCCATCGCAGCCTCTTTACTTATACGCTCACCCTTATCCTTTTTGTAAGCCGCGTTATAAACCAGGTACCTAGCTGCTTCTATACGCGTAGCCATATCAGCTATCATCCACTGGATAGCTTGGAAACTTGATATCGGTTTACCAAACTGCTGACGCTGCTTGGAATACTCAATACTCTCATCTAATGCCGCCTGTGCTATACCCACAGCTTGTGCCGCTATACCAATACGACCACCATCAAGGGTACTCAATGCTATCTTGAAACCTTCACCCTCGTTGCCAAGCAGGTTCTTTTTTGGTACCTCCATGTCCTCAAAAATGAGTTCCGATGTTTGCGAAGCGTTTATACCAAGTTTCTCGAAGATGCTACCAACCTTGAAACCTTTCATGTTACTCTCAACAATAAAGGCACTAATACCTTTTGATCCAGCGTTTTTATCAGTTACAGCAAAGACAATGATTACACCAGCCTTAGGCCCACTAGTGATAAAAGTCTTTGTACCATTCAAAATATATTTATCACCCTTTAGTTTAGCTGTTGTCTGCATCGCCCCGAGATCAGATCCTGCGTTAGGTTCTGTACCAGCAAAAGCACCGATTTTTTCTCCTTTTGCCAAGATGGGTAAGTATTTCTTTTTCTGTTCTTCTGTACCGTATTTGATTATTGGCCAAGCAGCCAGAGAGTTGTGTACAGAGGTTATTACACCGGTTGATGCGCATTTACGTGATATCTCTTCCACAACAATAGCGTAGCTGATTGTGTCAAGACCAGCACCACCATACTCCTGTGGAATGATGACTCCTAGCAGACCAAGCTTTGCCATTTTCTCAAGCGTCTTAGTCGGGTACTCTTCTTTTTTATCGAGCTCTGCAGCAATAGGTGCTATCTCTTTTTCTGCGAATTCCCTAACCATCTTCTGAATCAATTTTTGGTTATCATTTAGTTCTAGTTGCATGGGCATGGGAATAAAGTTATCAGACATAAATCTTTCCATAATTTATAAGATATAAAACAAGGGAAAGAAATATAATGAGATAGAGAATTAAAGGATACGCTCTATGGCATTGAATAAAGGTTTGGTTCACGTATACACTGGACCCGGAAAAGGCAAAACAACAGCCGCAATAGGACTAGGTGTTCGCGCAGCAGGGGCAGGCCTTAAAGTTATCATGATCCAGTTTATGAAAGGTAGACGATACAGTGAAATAGATGTTATCGAGAAAATACCTAATTTTACTGTAATCCAGTATGGTAGAGACGAGTTTGTGTCAAAAGAAAAACCTGAGCAAATCGATATTGATCTCGCAAAAAAAGGTTTCGAGTATGCTAAAAAGGTAATAAAAGAAGGTAAATATGACATGGTTATTCTAGATGAGATTAACGTCGCAGTTGACTACAATCTGATAAATGTTAAGGATATTTTGAAACTTGTTGATGAAAAACCAGAAAAAATAGAACTAGTATTAACAGGTAGATATGCTCCGTCAGAGCTTGTAAAAGTTGCTGATTTGGTAACTGAGATGTTAGAGATTAAACATCCTTATCAAGAAGGCATGCTTGCTCGTAAGGGTATTGATCATTAGGTTGGGAGGAAAATAATATTATGAGTGAAAAAAGAAAAAAAGTTGATTATTGCGACCAAATAGGTACCAATATTACTGAGAGAAAAACCAAGTTTGAGACGTTATCTGGTATTGAAGTAAAAAGAGTTTATACACCAAAGGATATTTCCCATATTGATTATGATAGAGATATAGGTGTTCCAGGGGAGTTTCCGTTTTTACGTGGCATTCATTCTACTATGTATCGCGGTCGCCTCTGGACTATGCGTCAGTTCGCTGGTTTTGGTAGTGCTGAGGAGACTAATCGGCGTTATAAGTATCTGCTTGAACATGGTGAGACCGGTCTTAGTGTTGCTTTTGATTATCCTACTCTTTATGGTTATGATACTGATCATCCGTTGGCTCGTGGTGAGTTTGGTAAATGTGGTGTTGCTGTTAGTAGTTTGAAGGACATGGAGATTCTTTTTAGTGGTATACCTATTGATAGGATTACTACTAGTATGACTATTAATGGTCCTGCTGCTATTGTTTGGGGTTTTTATATTGCTAATGCTGAGAAGCAGGGTATTGATCGTCGTGTTATTGGTGGTACTATACAGAATGATATTCTTAAGGAGTATATTGCTCAGAAAAGCTATATTTTTCCTCCTGAGCCTAGTATGCGTTTAATTGTTGATACTTTTGAGTTTGGTTCAAGGGAGGTCCCTCGTTGGAATACTATTAGTATTAGTGGTTATCATATTCGTGAGGCAGGGAGTACTGCTGTTCAGGAGCTTGCTTTTACTCTTGGTGATGGTCTTGAGTATGTTAGGTGGGCTATGAAGCGTGGTTTGAAGATTGATGATTTTGCTCCTCGTCTTAGTTTCTTTTTTAATGCTCATAATGATTTTTTTGAGGAGATTGCTAAGTATCGTGCTGCTCGTCGTATCTGGGCTAAGGAGCTTAAGAAGCTTGGTGCTAAAAAACCTCGTTCTTTGCTTATGCGTTTTCATACTCAGACCGCTGGTTGTAGTCTTACTGCTCAGCAGCCTGAGATTAATATTGTTCGTGTGACGTTGCAGGCGTTGTCTGCTGTTCTTGGTGGTACGCAGAGTTTGCATACGAATTCTATGGATGAAGCGCTTGCTTTGCCCTCTGAGAAAGCTGTTCGTATTGCTCTTAGGACACAGCAGATTATCGCTGAGGAGAGTGGTGTTACTAGCACGGTTGATCCGCTTGGTGGTTCGTATTATGTTGAGTGGCTTACTGACAAGATGGAGGAGGAGACGTACAAGTATTTTGATCGTGTTGAGAGGTGTGGTGGTGTGATTCCTGCTATTGAAAAAGGTTTTTTCCAGCGTGAGATTGCTGAGTCTGCATACCGTTATCAGAAGGAGATTGATGAGAACAAGCGTTTTATTGTTGGTGTTAACAAGTATAAGATGGATGAGCCTATTGATATCCCTATTTTGAGGATGGATGAAAAAGGTGAGGAGCGGCAGATTAATCGTTTGAAGAAACTACGGAGGGATAGGAATAAGGCTAAGTTTGAGCGTAGCATAAGTAGGCTTAGAAAGGCTGCTGAGGGTGATGAAAACCTTATGCCTTATATCCTTGATTGTGTTCATAGCTATGCAACTCTGGGTGAGACCTGTGGTGTACTCCGTGAGGTTTTTGGTGAGTACAAGGAGCCTGTGATTTATTGAGATAATAAAGGGGGTTTGGTTGCTTATGGAAAAAAAGATACGTGTGTTGATTGCGAAACCTGGTCTTGATGGTCATGATCGTGGTGCAAAGATTGTTGCTCGTGCACTTCGTGATGCTGGTATGGAAGTGATTTATACTGGTTTGCATCAGACTGCTGAGATGATTGTTGAGACCGCTGTTCAGGAGGATGTTGATGTTGTTGGTCTTAGTCTTTTATCTGGTGCTCATATGACATTGTTCAGGGATGTTACCAGGCTTTTGAAAGAGAAAGGCATGGGTGATGTTCTTGTTGTCTGTGGTGGCATAATACCTGAGGAGGATGTGCCTGTTCTTAAGAAAGCTGGTATAGCTGGTTGTTTTGGTCCTGGTACGTCTTGTGAGGAGATTGTTGAGTTTATTAAAAAGAATGTGAAACGATGAGTGGTCTTGCTTCCATGGTTTTGAAGGGTGATCCTAGGTCTACTGCTAGGCTTATCACTCTTGCTGAGAATAACTCTAAAGACCTTGCGGATGAGATGAAGGTTATCCATAAACACTCTGGTAAAGCATATGTTGTTGGTGTAACCGGTGTGATGGGTAGTGGTAAAAGCACGCTTATTTTTGAACTAGCACGTGTTTATAGAAACCAGGGTAAAAGGGTTGGTATAATAGCTATTGATCCAACTAGTCCTTTCAGTGGTGGTGCTCTGCTTGGTGACAGGGTTAGGATGACTGATCTAACCACAGATAATGGTGTTTTTATTCGTAGTATGGGTACTCGTGGTATGCTTGGTGGCCTAGCTAGTGCTGTTTATGATGCTGTTGAAATTCTTGATGCATCTGGGAAGGATGTTGTTATCGTTGAGACTGTTGGTGTTGGTCAGGCTGAGGTTGATGTCGTAAAAATAGCTGATACAACACTTGTTGTTCTTGTACCAGGTTTGGGTGATTCTATTCAGACGATTAAAGCTGGTATTATGGAGATAGCTGATGTTTTTGTTGTAAACAAGGCTGATAGACCAGGTGTTGAACAGTTGATTGCTGAGCTTGAAAGCTTGATTGATATATCATGTATTGGTAAAAATAGGAGGATACCTATTGTTAAAACAGTGGCAAAAGAAAACAAAGGAATTAAAGAACTTGTTGATGAGATCGAAAAACATAAAGAGTATTTGAAAAAAACCAAGGTTTTTGAGGCTCAAAGACGTAAACGTTATGAGGCTGAGCTTGTTGAAATCATTCGTAAACGTCTCATGAATTTTATTTTTGATGAATCAACGTTTAAAGAAAAAGTAGAAAATATGATAGATCAGATATCAAAGAAAGAGATGGATCCTTATTCTGCTGCTGATGAAATATTGGGTAAACTTTTAAAATAAAAAAAAAGAGAAGGTTTTTAGTTTTTGTTCCGCGCGGTTAAAAGGCTGTAATATAATTTAAACCATCACAACGCGCGCTCTGCCAAGTAATATCATAAGCCCAGATGGTCCCCACCAGTTGAAACCAAGCTCTCCGATGTTGATGTATAGACCAGTGAACACTGTGGTTCTAACTAAGTGGCAACCTAATCTATCGGCATATTCAATTCTAGGTGGAAGAACATTCAGATTAGGATTACCGGTGTAACCGAAACCACCTAAGAATAATGGTGGATAGAAGAACCACATTGGCCTTAGCATGATTCCTAGGAATGTTTCGTATTCATAGAATGGAATAAAGCACATCCCTCTTCCAATACTTACTATGGTGCTTCGTCCTGGTTCTGTCTCGAACACCTCACGCCATAACCATGCTTCACTTATCGGTTCTTGACCATTTGCTACTAGAAGCTCATTTAATGACGTAAGTGTTTCTCTTGCCTGATTTATGATATCGTTTTTTATTTCCTCTGCTAATTCTTTGTCTCCAGCTATTACTGCTTTAAAAAATTTTTGGAATGGTTTATTAGCCTCGAACCAATTTGCAGTGGCTATAATTTGATCGGTAAGTTCCTTGAGTTCTGGTGAATCGTCTGGTACATCTATTCTTATTGTTAAGTCTTTTATAGTTGGGGACTTTTCTTTATTGTTTACATCTTCTTTTGTAATTTTTACAAC
>JARYMC010000024.1 GCA_029907305.1 Candidatus Thermoplasmatota archaeon | reverse complement strand
ATCACTAGAGGAACTCATCCAAGACTACAATGTCACACGTAAAGACGAGACAGCTATGGAGATAGCAAAAGCGGGGAATAAGTTCACAATGCAGGTGAAGAAAAAATTCACAGACCAATCAATAATGGTTGCAAAACCAGAGATTGAAAGCAGCGTCCTAAAAACACTAGCACTAATAGCATTCCACCAGCCAGTGAAACAATCCAACCTACGCAGGATGATAGGAGAAAAAGTGTACCAACATGTAGATGAACTCGTTGAAATGAAACTTATACACTCAAAACCATATGGGTCAACAGAGATGATTACGACAACTAAACTGTTCCCAGAATACTTTGGTATAGACACAACAAAACCAGAGGAAATACGTGAGTTCCTAGCAAAAAAAGTGATAGGTGACATAAAACAGATGGATTTTTCAGTTAAAAAAGAGGAAAAACAAGAAGAGGAGCAGGAAGAACAAAAATAGACCCAACAGTATTGTTTCTGTATAGAATACAGAGGCAAACTTTTTAAACCAATTTTTCCTATAAAATATTATAAATGGGAGGTTGAAAAAAAATATGAGGAAATTATCAATTATTGCAGTATGTTTTTTATTAGCTACTGTTTCAATAGCAACAGCATCAACGATATCAATAGAAAAAACACAGGCATCATTTTTAGCCCAAAACGGTACTTTCGATGGGACAATAGGATACCACGTAAATGGAAACTGGACAGCGATTGGGACAATTAATGGTACCTACCAACAAAGATTACGCGGCTACAGATTTGACGGCACATGGACACTACAGGGACAAAATCAAACGTTTGTGGGAACAATGAGAGGGGTGTTTAGGAGACATATATTACTTGGAAGAGTTACTGCTGAGGGATACGAGAGAACCTTGCCGATAATTGGGTTCATAGGCTTTAAAGAGGGAAACTTTGTTGGACGTTTCATGGCACCTGTTGGTCCTGCACTATACTTCAAGGGCACATACACTTAGACCATATTTCTTTTCCTTTTTTTGGTACTAATTTTTTTTTATTTTATGGGAAACATGTTTTTGACTATTACCTAAGGGGTTACACGTGAAAAAATAAAAAAAGGCATGAAAATTTTAATAAGGGAAGGCTCTGCGGCGAGAAATTTTGATGAACTTAAATTCCTTCTTAATGACCAATGGCAGAATTGTATGTTATGCTCAGATGATAAACATCCTGATGATCTTTTAAAAGGGCATATTAATCTTATGGTAAAAAAGGCAATACATGAGAAAATAGATCTTTTCAATGTTTTATCTGCGACATCTTTGAATCCAAAAAACCATTATAATTTAGATATTGGGTTACTACGAATTGGAGATCCTGCTGATTTTATAATTGTTGATAATCTTAAGGATCTTAATGTATTAAAGACATATATTAACGGAATTGAAGTAGCAAATAATGGTAGAACTCTTATTAGAAGTATCAAACCAGATATAAAAAATAATTTTAATATTACTCCTAAAAAACCAAGTGATTTCAAGGTTAAATATAAAAAAGGGAAACTAAACGTAATTGTTGCTATTGAAGGACAACTTATTACAGATATTTCAAAGGAGGAACCTCTTATTTCCAATGGTAATGTTGTTTCTGATGTTGATAGAGATATTTTAAAAATCACAGTAATAAATCGCTATAAAGAATCTAAACCTCTTCTATAGGTTTTATTAAAAATTTTGGACTTAAAAAAGGAGCCATTGCTTCAAGCGTGGCACATGATTCACATAATATAATAGCACTTGGTGTAAACGACAAAGATATTTGTAAAACTATAAATTTAATTATTAAAAATAAAGGAGGAATTAGTATCGTATCACCAGATACTAAAGATGTTCTTCCTCTTCCAATTGCTGGAATAATTAGTGATAAAAAATATGATTGGGTTGCAAAGAAATATACATTTATGAATAAAGAAATAAAAAATCTTGGATGTAAATTGAAATCACCTTTTATGGCACTTTCATTTATGGCATTACCTGTGATTCCAAAATTAAAACTCACTGACAAAGGTCTTTTTGATTCACAGAGTTTTAAGTTTATAAAGCTTTTTGATTAGATCAATAAACAAAATTATTTTCTAATTTTTTAAAGTACCGATTTATCGTTAATTGCTATATTGACAGAAATATAGTAAATTTTATAACTGGACCATAAATGACATATAGTATTATATGAGAGGAGGCATAATAAATAAGAGAATAAAATCTCTTATTCTAGTTTTTATTTTTTTAGGAGTAATAATAAATCAGCATGCAGTCGATTCGAAAAGTTTAGATAATTCTTTTTCATGTTATGGATTTATTATACCATTTACTTTACATGAAAATAAAACTATTGAAAACCTTATATTTTGTAAAACAAGACATTTAGTAAACGACTTTTTACAAGAGAAAATTCCAGTATATTGGGGAGCAAGTAATTTTACAGCAAATATAACAGACATTTGTTTTAATAATAGAATAGATAATTTTTTTGAAAAGGGGACATTTATTGTACCTTTTACCGGAAATGATACACTTGATAAGAAACTATTAGCTATAATATATGATTATAACCAAAGTAGTGAGATAGAAAGTAAAAATGAAGTAAAAACACCTATATATTTAATAAACCAAACTTTTACGATTAAAGCATATCCATTATCAGAATTAAAAATTGCTCAATATCAAAGTCTTTTTGCAGGTGGAGAGGAACACTATTTAGAGGTTTCAAGAAATTGTGGTTTTTTAAACTTTGACTTTGTACCTGAAACAAAAATAAAAGATAAATTGAATAATTCAGCATATAATATAATTATTTGGGCTGGTTCTTGTATAGGATATTCATCATTTCATAAGGGATTATCTGCTGGTTTATATCAAATCAATGAAGATCTAAACTCTAAGATATCAAAGACAATTAGAAGTTTTGTTTCCAATGGAGGTGGTTACATAGGTTCCTGTTATGGTGCCTATAGTGCTTCAAGTGGGCTATATATTGGATCTTTACCTATTTATCTTAAAAGACGTGCTTATAATCCAAATTTAAATAGTCTTGTAATCCTTGCATTATCAGATGTAATTTGCAAACAGGTTGTAAATTATACCCCAAAACATATCGAGGCAAAGATAGTAGATGAGTCACATCCAGTAACCTTTGGACTAGATGATATTGTCCCAGATAAATATGGTGGAGGACCGTACTTTGCGTATTTAGGAGAAAACGCGCATGTCGTTGCTCGCTTCCATAATTTCAACGACAATTTTAACGGATCAGCTAGTTGGATTTCATCAAATTTTGGCAAGGGAAAAGTAATGATTTTTAGTACCCATCCCGAAAGTCTTTGCTGGGCGCAAGATGAGAAGAGATTATATGTTGGAAATACTATAATTAGCAACGCTTTATACTATTTGACTTCAAATGAAATTACAGATTTGAACACAATTAATAGTAGAAATATTTCTTTTATATTAGAGGTCTGGGAAAAAACTGCTAATCTAATTGATTATACAGACACAGCTAATGTCCTTAATGAAATTAAAATTAGTATTAATGATACTATTATATCTATTAATGAATTAAATAATAATCTTTCAGCAATATTAGAGATTATCGAAGATATTAATCCAGATGTACCAAATAACTTTCTTGGTTATGAGTCAACATACTGGGTTATTTGGTACTTTAATTTATATAATACATACTTAGAAAATACAACAAAAACACTTACTATAATAGAGCTAATCTATCCATTACTTGAAAATATGACTAATTTCAAACAAGATTTAGAAATATTAAAAGATGACTTATCTGAACGTATAAATGAGACTCAAAATATTATTATAGAGTGTAATACTCTTTGTAAAGGATTCAAAAATATTTTAGATAGATATAATAAAACGCTAAAACGTTTGGGTAAACTAGGGTTAAACATTTATTCATATTTTGCAAAAAACACCGCATTCAAATTATATCGTGAGAGTGTAAAAGGATTTCATTATGCTCCACAAACGTATTTTAATTCCTTAAAACTGTTACGACATTATTGGTATGATTATGAACTCGGTTTAGCAAAATTAATTTAATAATAAAAAGTGAAAAAATAATTTTTTTTTGGTAAGAGTTGTAAAAGAAATCTGGTAACAATTGTACAACAAATCGTTTATAAAGAAAAAAACAAAGTATAACATGAAATGTTGGACTTGAGGGAGGAAAAAAAAATTATTTTTTTTCCATCCTTTCACCTCCTCTCTTCCTCTCCACCTCCCCAATCCAACATTCTTCTAAAAAAAACAATTTTGTTTGGTTATTAACACTGTGGTTGTTGTATTAGCATTTGGTTTTTTATACAACCAGGGTCTGGTCCCAGGTAATTGCCAGTGTAGCCGTATGCCCTTGCCCTGCATCCCCCGCAGTAGTAGCGGTAGCTGCATTGCCCACAGTTTCCCTGTAGTTTGTCTTTGTTTCGGAGTTCTTTTAGGATCTGGTTGTTTTTCCATAGATCCCCAAAATCATCTTTTTTTATGTTACCTATAGTTAAAGGGAAGAATACACATGGTTCTATGTCACCATTTGGTTTTATTGCGCAATAAACTCTCCCGCATCCACATCCACCTATGAACTCTGCTAGGTTTACTAGTTTACCTGATAAAGTTGGGTTTGCGAAATGTGTTGGTATGATTTTTTCATCCTGGTTTATCTCTGATTCTAACGCCACACGTGCGAACTGTGGTGCCGTTGATAACACATTGACTTTACTACCCTTTTTTAATCTATCCCATAGTGTTTTTAGTAGCTGTTCTCTTTCTTGTGGCGAGAGATCATTTTCTGCTATAAACTGTCCTCTCCCAGTTGGTATAAAATTGTATATCATGAACCACTCTACATGTAGTTGTTCACATAAATCTATAATCCTTGGTATTTCCTGGTAGTTGTATTTGGTTGCTGTTGTCGCTATGTTCACAAAAAAATTTTGTTCCACACAGTTTTTTATCCCCTGTATTGTTTTGTTGAATACACCATCTATTCCTCTAAAACGGTCATGGGTTTCTGCCGTGGCTCCGTCTAGGCTTATTTGCACGAAACCAACCCCGTTTTTTTTCATCTCCTTAACCTTTTGTTTTGTTATAAGTGTCGCATTGGTTGCAATAGCTGCGTAGATGCCTTTTTCTTGTGCATACCTGGTTAATTTGAATATATCTCTTCTGACTAGTGGTTCCCCACCTGAGAATGCTATGATGGGTACAGACGCATGATCCAGTTTATCTATCGTCTCCAAGGCTTCTTCTGTTGTTAGCTCGTCCTCCAGTGTTTTACCAGCATTTGCATAACAGTGTTTACATCTCAGGTTACAGGCATAAGTAACATCCCACACTACTAGAAATGGTGCGCCTGTTACAAACGGTTTTTGTACACCAAAACGTGATATACCTGTTAACACATTGGCGAGGGCTTTTCTCCACGATGGATGGCGAAATTGTTCTTTAAGTGTTTCTTCGTTCACACCAAATGCTTTGCCACCTGTTTTTACTACACTGCTAAGGTTTTTTTCAGCTAACCTGCATCTAAGACATGCTTTTTTTCTCTCACCAACGTAGAGCTCCAAGGCTATCTCTATACTATGTTTACCACATTTTTCACAGAAACCAAAACCTGATATAATCTTCCTAGTAACTGGGTTGCCTATAGTTGATCTAAGTATCTCAATAGTCGTAGTTGTTTCCAAAAGATTTTTCCTCCACCCAAATTTTATTTTCTTTTTTTAAACAACCACTCCAGGTTTATTGGATATTGTTTGTTGTATTTAGAATTTTGGTTCTACCCTAAAATAAAGGAATAGTTTTTTATTCAACTTAGCCATTTTGGATGAAAAAATTATGAAAAAAAAATATTCTCAGAAAATGTTGTTTTTTGCAGTTTTTTTTGTTTTATTTAGTTTCATTGCTCAATCAGTTTTAGCTGATAATAATAAGGTAACTGTTGATTTCTTTTATAGCAGCAAATGCGGTAGCTGTAAAACAAAATTCCCGATTGTAAATGAGACAGCTGAGAAATATAAAGACAAGATCACTGTTAACTGGAAGGATATAGCTAATAATGTTACAAACTATAAGGAATACCAAGCTATTAGTAGAAACTATAGCGTTTCATTTCCTTTTGTCTATATTAAGAGCAGTTTTAATTCCACGGTGCTTAACAGGCAGAATTTCACTGTTTTGGATATCAGCAGGGTGATTGATGCTTATCTAAATGGTACAACTACAAATGAGACCCGCGGTCAGGAGTTGGTTGTTGATTTTTTTGGTTATAGGATAGTGGTTAATGTTACTAGTCTTTCTCTACCTGTTCTGACTATTGTCCTTGGTTGTCTTGATAGTTTCAACCCCTGTGCTTTTTTTATTTTGATTTTTCTTTTGAACCTTATGTTGTATGCTCGTTCTCGTAGACGCATGCTTCTTGTTGGTGGTGTTTTCATATTTTTTTCTGGTTTTTGGTATTACCTGTTTATGTTTGTTTTATATAATGTTCTCTTTGTAGTTGGTGGTTTTATTGATGTTTTAACAATTATTTTAGGTTGTATAGTGGTTGTTCTTGGCATTGTTAATATAAAGGATTTCTTCTTTTTTAAAAAAGGTGTTTCTCTGAGTATACCTGATGAGAAAAAACCTGGTTTGTTTAAACGTATGAGAGACCTTGTTAAAAACCTTGAGATCACTGCTGTTATTTTTGGTACAATTGTTCTTGCTGCCACCGTTAATTTTTATGAGCTTCTCTGCACATCTGGTTTTCCCCTTGTTTTTACAAATCAGCTTAGGTTGTATAACCTGTCTATGTTTGATTCTTATTTGTACATATTTTTCTATAACGTTGTTTATGTGATTCCGTTGATTGTCATTGTTCTTATTTTTGTTTTTACTCTTGGTCGCCTTAAGCTTAGTGAGTGGCATGGTCGTGTTTTGAAGCTTTTGTCTGGTGTTATGCTTGTTTCTTTCGGTGTTTTATTTATTGTTAACTTTCAGCTTTTGCAGAATGTGGTTACACCAGTTTTGTTACTTGTATTCAGTATTGTTTTTACTTATGTTGTTAGTTTTATTTGGAAGAAAAAATTTGATGAAAAAAAATCTGGATAAAAAGAAAGAGAGAGTTTTTTTAAGTTTTGTTCAGGTCTTTTATAGCCCTAATAAGTGTCGAAGTATTGGGAACAGGTTTGGGAATCTATCCAGTAATCTATTTATGAGTGGTACCTTTGTTCTCGGTACGGTTACTTTCAGTGTACCCCAACCGCTTTGTAGACCATAGATGTCTTTCGCTCTGTAGTTAATCGTGTATGTTCCTTTCTTTGTAAACGTATGTTTAACTGTCACTGTTCCTCCTGATGCATTTGGTCCTATCCACCCTGTGTTTGAGTTGTCTCCCCAGTCAATGTAGTAGTATACATCATCATTGTTAGGATCTGTTGTCATAACTGTATATGTTAGTTCTACTCCTGGTTTCCCACTTGTTGGTCCTGATATTTCTGGTGTATTTGGAGGTTGGTTTTCAGTTACGATAAAAGGATATGTATTTGACCAGCCACTTTCTGCACCTTTTTCATCTTTTGCTTTTGCTTTAATGTAATAATTACCTGTTGAAAGCCAGCTGTGACTTTTTGTTACTGGAACACCTGATTCAAATGGTCCAAACCAACCAGTGTTACTACCATCACCCCAGTCAACAAAATAGTAAATATCTTCATTTTCAGGATCGGTTGATACAAAGGAAAACTCATAGGTTACCCCAACAATTCCATTACTTGGTCCATTTATCACAGGTTTTGTTGGTGGACTATTCCCAGCATCAAGTCCTCCTGAAAAACATGTTAATTTCCCATTTCTCCCACCAGCAACCATCTCCCAGGAACCATCATTTACAACATCAGGAATTGCATTTAATCCATCAATTGCCTCACCATATGCAATTGGTGTTACTAAATCTGTACCATCAACACCATTGAGGAAATAACAATAATTGTTATTGTACATTGTTCCAACTAAAACATCATCTTTGTTGTCACCACTTATATCTGGTATTCTTGCTGCTCTCCATGGTTGATCTGCGACATCACGATTCCAGATTATACCACCAGTTTGACCATCAATTGCTTGGGTTGTATGATATGTACTATGTTCTGGAACAAAATCTGGATGACCATCACTATTTATATCTACTAATTTAGCAAATCTTTGAATAATTACTGAACCAATTGAAGTGCTGTATAGCTGAGCCCCATTTGCTGCATTTAAACCATAAATATGTCCACTGAAATCACCAGCAATTACGTCTTTTATTCCATCACCATTGATATCATCTGTTTGCTCTAAAGCCCATACAGAGGATCCTGCTGCTGTAAATGACCAAAGCAGTGCACCATTTGCACCACTGATACCTTTTACATAACCTATAGTTTCTGCCTCATTTGAGGATCCTGCTATAACATCTGGTTTACCATCACCTGTGAAATCTTGTACACCAATTACAGAAAAACCAGGTCCACCAAGAGGACATTCCCATATTGAGTTACCATTTAATCCATTTAAACAATAAACTCTTTTTGGGCCGGTATCTGTTGAATCATCACCTGTTGCTGCAAGTACATCAATTACTCCATCATTATTATAATCATATCTGCAATCAACTTGGTAAACCCAACCGCCACCACCATATTCATGTGTATCATGCGTCCAGATTATATTACCATTTAAACCTGAAATTGCTATAATTGAACGAGAACCCCATGGTGTACCAACTATTATATCATCATAACCATCACTGTTAATATCAGGAATAATAGCTAGTTCATTTTGATAGTTAAGACTACCTGAATAAATATATCGGGTCCAAATAACAGATCCAGTGCCAATTGCTCCTCCAGAAAAACATCTAACATTATAGTCTTCTGAACAAACAATAACATCTATTTTACCATCGGCATTAATATCCTCAATAGGAGCAATGGCTTTTACACTATTATCAGAACCACCTGTGATATAATATTGCCATATTATTGTACCTATTGGGTAATCCCTGCCATTAAACGGGTTTTGGTTAAACTGATCTACTTTTTGTAAATTGCTAAACTCTGGATGCATTGCATAAAAATGTATTCTTGCTGATAAATCATCTATTGAAAACATTTTTTCAAAATCGTTTGTTGTCTGCGTATTTGTAAAACTTGATACGTTACTAGCCGCGAATCCACTAACAATTAGGATTCCTACAACTAAAAACACATTTTTCCTCATATTTTTCTTACCTCCCTCTAAAAATTGATTAGCTATTGTTAATTTAAAAAGATTTTGCTAGACATAAACTGTTAATACCGTGAATCGAGTTAACACCAATCGTTTGATATATTTTTCGCTTATTATATCTTATCACACACTAATTAAAATATAATTAAGATTATTTTAATTATAAAATTTGAGTGCAATAGCAGCCGTTACACGCAATAAAATTGCATGGCTTTACCCTCGAGCGAAAGAAAATACTAATGGAATTTTAACAACAAATATCTATGCGATTCATCTATGACATAAATGCTATAGATTTCCGCTCGAAAGATGTTAATAGATTTTTTGCCAACAAGTATCAGCATAATGATACCTGCCGTAGATCATCTGAGGGATAAGATGCTTAGGCCATAAATTTTGGACGAAAGTTAAACCACAGGATTTAGGCACACATAAGTCTAGAAAATTAAAGAAAAATTAGGACAGTTGATTAGCATTCATCTAATAAAACAAACAGTAAAAAAGGCTATATCAAGATATGTTGAAAAAGATACTAAGAGGAAAAATTAGATAATAAGATAACAAACTATATATATAATAAAACTAATAAAATAATAGTGGTAGGTTAGCAAAAAATGAATCACTGCAGGTTAGCTAATTTAGAAATACTATTCGTCACTTGTATTTTGCTTGTAATACTTTTTGCTGGTTGTTTGGAACAAAAAGAGTCAAAAGCACCAGAGGCCTTGACACCCAAATCCCCATTAGATCATTTGGCTATACTGCCCAATTGGAACGATGGGCAGTATCATGACTATTATGCCACCGAGAAAAAACTAAATGAGTTTAATGAAGATTTCCCTGATTTGACATACCTATATTCAATAGGTAAGAGTGTTCAAGGTAGAGAGATCTGGTGCATTAAAATAACAAATGAAAACATCAATGGTAAAAAATATTCATGTCTTATAGATGGTTGCATCCACGGCAACGAATGGGAAGCTGGTGAAATCTGTCTTTATCTAGCTGAGTATCTTCTTATTAATTTTGGTAAAAACTCAACAGTTACTCGCATATTGAATACTACTGAGGTCTACATTGTTCCTTTGTTTAATCCCGATGGTAGACAACAAAATACCAGATGGAATTATAATGGTATAGATTTAAACAGGAATTTTGATGTAGATTTTGGTAAATTAAAAGGGCGTGTTGTTCGCATCGGTAAACTCTTCGGTCGGATAAATATTCCTTATTTAAAAATACCTTTTTTAGGTGTTTTTACTAACTGTGGTAGACAGCCCTTCTCAGAGCCAGAGTCTAGAGCCATTAGGGATTTGATTAAATCTCTCAGCTACGGTGATTTCTCCCTCTATGTTAATTGTCATACAGCACAACATAATGTTATGAGCCCGTGGCTGGTCCCAAATCCACCTTTTGAATTGTCACAGAGGGAAAAAAATGTGTTTAACACCGTGAAAGACTGGGTTGAAGAGAACACAGAGTATGAAACATATCGAGGTGAAAAAGGCACTAGCAGTGGTAATGTGATGGATTGGTGTTTTAAGGAATTTCGTGTACCATCTTTCCTCTATGAACTTCTGTCACAGGATTATGAGCCTTGGTATAAAATAGGGAAACATGACCAACTTGTACATTGGATGAAAGCATCTTTACCAGTACTACTATATCTTCTTGAGAACATAGAGAATCTTCACTATTGGAGAACACCGGATGTTCAACCGGTTTTACCATATGGTATACCTCCTCAACCTCTTCACTGATTTTATTAACTGCGATTGGGAATATTATGTGGTCTGAAAGCGATTAGGTGTAATATCTGCAGATAAAACAATCGTTTATTCTTCTTTTTTCATCAATTTTTTATTATTATTTAAATGATAATTTATATATATAATGTAAATAGATATATTTGTGTAGCCTATATGAAAAAAATATATTGTATGATGCTGTTAGTTATCGTATTGTTGCAGGTGTTTCTAAGTAACTATTTAGCAGAGGGGGTACATGACGAATTTAAAACCATAGGTTCTGAATATTACAAAGGCGGTTATCGTTATAACATACAAGGATGGATTTATCTTCATATCGAAGGAGAACCATACGAAAGGGGCTATCAATATGGTTATCTTGCATCTGCTGAAATTGTTGATATTATACAACGGTGGAGTAGATTGTTTCCGGAGAAATGGTCGTGGAAGATACATAAAAGAACTGCTATGCAGCTTTTTTGGAATAAATACCCTGAGGAATATAAGCAGGAGATAAAAGGAATAGCTGATGGAGTAGCTGATAGAGGCGGCGTGGTTGACGGGGCTGCTGTGAATTACAAAGATATCTTAACGTTGAATGAGATGTATGAAATGCTAACTCGAACTAGGAGTCTTTTTATTCACCCATTTAGATCGAGGGTTAAATTGTTGCTCTCAAATTTTTTAAAAGCTGGTTTTTCTTCTTATACAGAATATGCAGATCATTGTAGTGCTTTTATAGCAACTGGTGATGCAACTGCAGATGGAAGAATTGTTGCATCACATTCTACTTTTTCGTTTGCTTTTGATGGAATTTGGTGGCATCTCTATACCGCAGAGCGTTTTAATGTGATACTTGATATCCAACCAAGTGATGGCTACAGAATTCTTATGACTACTTCTCCTGGTCTTATTTGGAGCGATGAAGATTTCAACCAGAATAATGCGGGAATGATATTAATGGGAACCAGTCTCAAAATGGGGCCTTGGAGTAAAGTAGGAGACCCTGTTGTTGTTCGATCTCGTAAAGCTATACAATATTCCGATAGTATTGATGAAATGATAAGTTATCTTTTGAAAAAAAATAATGGCCTTTATGCAAATGATTGGTTGATGGGAGATACTAAGACAGGAGAGATTGCATCGTTAGAGTTAGCGTTACATAATTATGGGTTAAATAGGACAAAAAACGGTTTTATCTGGTCTTGTAATAATGTTAAAAATGACCGGGTGAGGTGGGAGCTTACATCGATCTTTGGGCTAGGAGTCATTGGAAGAGTAGTTAGTAGAAAATTTGTGCCAAGTGATAGAGACATAAAGTTCGAGGAACTAAGAGATGAATATTACGGTAAAATAGATGTTGATGTTGCAAAGAAAATTATGACTACATCTCCGATTCACAGTGGATCTATGGATTGTAAGATAACAGATTCTCAGCTGGTGAATGATTTTGGTTTCTGGGCTTTTATGGGTAAACCAGATGGTACAGATTTTATAGCTAGTGAGCACCCGTTTAAAAAGGTAAAACCAGGTTATACAGATATGCCTGCCTGCGGATGGGTGCAACTTTATGCGTTATCATCACCTAACAAATACTATACTACGGATCAGAAAAAAACAAGCAATGAAAGGAAAAAAAGTAGTATTTTATGGAAGTATGAAACCAAAGGGAATGAACTTGGAAACGCGGTTTACTCCTCCCCAGCTATATCTGATAATATATTATATGCTACATCCTGGAATGGAGAAATATTCGCGTTAGATGGAAAAACTGGCAGACAACTATGGGAGAAAAACATAGGTTGTAGTAGTACATCATCTCCTATTATATTTGACAACACTGTGTATATAGGATCTAGCGATGGTTTGTATGCGTTAGATAAAAATTCAGGGGATATTATATGGGCGAGGGAGGATATTGGTACAGTTTCATCAAAGTCTGCTTTCTTAGAGGGAGTTGTATATTGTAGCTCCCATGACAATAATGTTTATGCCTTAAACTCAGAAAATGGTGACTTAAAATGGAAATTTGAGACAAAAGGAGAGATATACTCCTCACCAGTGATAAACAAAAATGTTTTGTATGTTGGTTCAAATGATGGATATCTCTATGCCATTGATACAAAAAATGGGGAAGTAAAATGGAAATATAAAACAGGACAGGCGATTTGTTCATCGCCACTTATATCTAACGACTTTGTTTATTTTGGGTCTTGGGATAACAATCTATATGCATTAGATGCTAAAACAGGAAAACTAAAATGGAGGTTTACTGCTGGGTGGGGTATTGATTCTTCTCCAGTTATATATAAAGATATGATTTATGTTGGCTCTGAAGACAATAATATGTATGCACTTGATGTGGATGATGGGACGTTGAGATGGTTTTTCTCAACAGATGGTGGTATAAAGTCATCTCCAACGGTTTATGGAGGTTTTGTATTCTTTGGATCTAGTGACGGTAGATTCTATGCGGTAAACGCAGAAGACGGGGGTTTGGAATGGAGTGTGGCTCCTGATTATCATATAGAGGGGATATATAACTATGTTACAAAACCTATCGTGTCTTCACCAGTGGCATGTGATGGAAGAATATATGTTGGGTCTACAAATGGAAAAATATATTGTTTTGATGCTCAAACATTTGAACAACCTATGCCCGCGGTAAAAGAAATAAAGATACCTGTTGAAACCTGGTTGTTTTTGGTGCTACCAGTGTTCTTTGTGATAATTGCTACAACATTTTATCTATATTGGTATAAACGGAGGACAAGATGAGCATAATAATCCTGGCGTTCATAGTGTATCTAATCATTCTTGTGCTGATAGGCATATGGTCCTCAAAATTCAATAAAACCCTTGATGATTTCTTGATAGCGGGGAGGAAATTAGGGAGTTGGCCGGTTGCTATAAGCGCTGAAGCATCAGATATGAGTGGATGGCTAGTGATGGGGTTACCAGGCAGAGGGTTTATGTATGGAATAGCAGCGTTCTGGACTGCGATAGGGGCCTCATTAGGTACCCTTTTCAACTGGAGTATAATAGCAAAAAGGCTTAGAAGGTTTACACATAAATTACACGCGCTTACCATACCGGATTTCTTGGAGGACAGATTTAAAGATGATACGCACGTTATAAGAGGTATTGCTACCACCATAATCACCATTTTCATGGTAGCTTATGTGTCAGTACAGATGGTAGCAAGTGGAAAAATACTTAGCGAAACCTTTGGGTGGGACTACAATTCTGCACTAATTTTAGGATTTGCAATTATAACATTTTATACATTGATGGGGGGTTTTGTTGCAGTTGCATGGACCGATGTATTTCAAGGAATGCTTATGGTAGGAATCCTGCTTATCCTACCAATAGTAGGTATCATAAAACTAGGTGGATTAGACACAATTTTTACAGAAATAGGACAAATAAATATAAACACGATATCACCAGGATTTGGATATAGCGGCCTGATATTCCTATTGTTTGCTTTTGTTAGTATGTCATGGTTCTTTGGTTACCCTGGGCAACCACACATCATAACAAGATATATGGCTATAAAAGATGAGAAAAAAATCTGGAACAGCACACTAATAGGTATGACTTGGGTTATTATCAGTCTCTGGGGAGCAGTACTAATAGGGATCATAGGTCTTGCTATGTTCAAAGAACTGCCGGATCCAGAAAAAGTAATGCCTCTTCTAGTCATGAACCTACTCCCAGAGTGGGCGGCAGGTATAGCTATAGCTGCTATAACAGCTGCTATTATGTCAACTGCTGATTCACAGCTTCTTGTGGCAACATCAGCGATTGTTGAAGACGTATATCATAAGCTTATAAATCCTGAGGTAAACCAGAAAAAACTAGTTCTTCTCAGCAGGATATCTGTTGTATTACTATCAATAATAGCTTTTTTGCTTGCTCTACAGGGAGGAGTCATATATTTCCTTGTAGCTTTTGCATGGGGTGGTTTAGCAGCCTCCTTCGGCCCCCTGATTATATTATCGCTCTGGTGGAGGCGTACTACTAAATGGGGAGCGATAGCTGGTATGATCTCAGGTACAGCCACGGTGATAATCTGGGACAAGTTCGGCATTTCTTCTTCTATGCCTACTGAGCTGATAGTACCTGGTATGCTCCCAGCATTTTTTATATCACTATTATTCGTGATAATAATAAGTCTGTTAACAGTTCCACCTGATACAAAAAAGTTATTCGCCTAATCTTCTATAAACAAAAACAAATATTAGCTTATAATTGTTTTTTCTTTTATAAAACTTAACCAAAAAACTAGAAGAAAAAGGGAGAGAGAGTTTTTAACCTTAATAAGAACCACTGATTATTCGTATTCAACATTCCAAGCCATCTCAGCAACAGTAGCTAAAACAAGTCGGGTCACTTCTTTGGTATATGAAACATCCATATTCTTAAGGGTATCTGAAGGTTTATGGTAATCAGTATCCTCTGTAGCCTCACCGATATATATTGCATCAAAACCATATTTTAAAAACGACTTGTGGTCACTCCCATATCTCAAAGGATCATCCTGGATTATTGTGAAATTCAGTAACTCGGGGTAACGTTGATTGACCTTGATGGTATAATTAACTATCCACCAACCGGAGGTGTTAACCCCAGTGACTAAAACTTCTGTATTTCTAATACCAGGGCCGCGGTTTCCTATCATATCAAC
>JARYMC010000023.1 GCA_029907305.1 Candidatus Thermoplasmatota archaeon | reverse complement strand
GTTCGTACCGTAGGGCGTTCTGTTAAGTCAGACAACGAACGAGACCCTCATCTTTAATTGCAACTGGTAAGTCCGCTTATCAGGCACACTAAAGAGACCGCTGGCGATAAGTCAGAGGAAGGCGAGGGCAACGGTAGGTCAGTATGCCCTGAATCCTCCGGGCTACACGCGCGCTACAAAGGCTAGGACAATGGGCTCCGACACCGAAAGGTGAAGGTAATCCCGAAACCTAGTCATAGTTCGGATCGAGGGTTGAAACTCACCCTCGTGAAGGTGGATTCCGTAGTAATCGCGGGTCAACACCCCGCGGTGAATATGTCCCTGCTCCTTGCACACACCGCCCGTCAAGCCATGCGAGTTGGGTCTGAGTGAGGATGTAATTTTTGTTACATTCGAACTTAGGCTTAGCGAGCGGGGCTAAGTCGTAACAAGGTATCCGTAGGGGAACCTGCGGATGGATCACCTCCTACGATAAAAAAAATGGTTGGGTAGTTCAAAAACACTAAAAACATACGTCGACAAAAAATATATTAACCGCTACTGGCTCACCCACTGACACAAAATTATTTGTTAAAGGGTTGGGCCGGTAGATCAGCGGAAGATCGCCTGCTTTGCAAGCAGGAGGCCATGGGTTCAAATCCCATCCGGTCCATCGCGATTTTCCATTCAAATAACTAGCTCATATAAAGAACGCCATCTTATTCTGCAGAGAATAAGATGGTAAGGACATAGACTGGTATCTTCGCAAATATATTTCAGTCGATGATTGTCCCATTGCAAAATGTGCAATGGATTGCATACGCAACCTGGACGTTAATTGGGCCAGTGCTACGCCATTTGGTGGATTGCTCGGTTCGAGTGCTGAAGAAGGTCGTGCCAAGCTGCGATATTACTCCGTGTAGGCGCAAGGAGCCTTTGATACGGAGATCACCTAATGGGACATCCTGCCGTTTCGACGGCATTCACCTTGTGTGAAGAGGAACCTGCCGAACTGAAACATCTTAGTAGGCAGAGGAAAAGAAATCAATTGAGATTGGGTTAGTAAAGGCGATCGAACACCCAATAGGGCAAACCGAATCCTATAGCGAAGAGTTATAGGAGATGTGGAGTTTGGACTCATTTACTTCCAAACTGGCTAACTCGAAGTCCCCTGGAACGGGGCGCCTTAGAGGGTGATAGCCCTGTAGAGGTAAACCAGTGGAAGATTTTTGGGTATCCAGAGTAGCGTGCGTTGGATATCGCGCGTGAATACGGGAGGCATAAACTTCCAACCCTAAATACAACTCGAGACCGATAGCGTAGTAGTAGCGTGAGTGAAAGTTGCAAAGTACCCCTCGCGGGAGGTGCAAAGAGCATGAAATCAAATGGTCACAGACTTATAAGGCATGAAAGCAGCGAAACCAACTCTGTTGGTGGAGTAGTGTCTTATTATCCGTTCTGAAAAACGGGCCAGGGAGTTCCTGGTAATGGCGAGGTTAAGGATGAAGAATCCGTAGCCATAGCGAAAGCAAATGTCCGCAGGTAACGAGGGACAGGGTGTGCTCGCCTGTAGTCATTACCTGGAGACCCGAAGCCAATCGATCTATGCGTGGCTAAGTTGAAGCCTCGTGAAAACGGGGTGGAGGACTGAACCGGTTCTGATGTGCAAATCGTTCGGATGAGCTGCGTATAGGGGCAAAAGACCAATCTAGACTGGCAATAGCTGGTTCCCCCCGAGACTACCCGCAGGTAGACCTCTGATGAGATGGATTGCGCGGTAGAGCACCAATTGGATGTTTAGGGGAAGAAATTCCTCGGCATCTTGTTAAACTCCAAATGTGCAATCATCGTAGATTCAGGGTAGCTAGGGCATCTGGGGTAAGCTTGATGTCCAAAAGGGAAACAACCCAGCCTTACGTTAAGGTCCCTAAGTATTAACTAAGTGTCATAGAACAAAGAGTGTTTATAACCTCAGACAACCAGGAGGTTGGCTTAGAAGCAGCCATCCTTTAAAGAAAGCGTAACAGCTCACTGGTCGAGGTTATATGCCTTGAAAATGGACGGGGCTAAGTTAATCACCGATACGTAAGCACTCCTAAAAGGAGATTGAGTAGGGGGGCGTCGTGCGTGGGTAGAAGCCTGGCTGTGAGGTCAGGTGGACCGCGTTCGAACGAGAATCCTGGATAAAGTAGCAGCAATAGTAGAGTGGGAATCTCTACCACCGGAAGGGCTAGGGTTCCTCGACGATGATCATCAGTCGAGGGTTAGTCGGTCCTAAGGCTTGTCTTAACCGAACAAGTCGAAAGGGAAACAGGTTAATATTCCTGTACTCTACAAACATTTGCCTCAGTTTTGACGCATCAGGGTAGACCTTGCAGACTCGTCTGTCTGTTCAAGCGTATTAGTTCAGGGGAGTACCGTAATGGTGAGAACCTGAATAAAGCGCGAGTAGTCTGTCGCTTTAGACGGATTAGGTTAATCCCAGGTGCCTGTGAAAAAAAATTGGGGATGTAGTTTGTAGATCCGTACCGAGAACTGACACTGGTGCCCCTAGCTGAGTAGGCTAAGGTGTTTCGGCTTAATCCAGGCGAGGGAATTCGGCAAATTGGCCCCGTACCTTCGGTAGAAGGGGTGCCTGCTTTGTAGAAAGCAGGTCTCAGTGACTAGGGCGCTCCGACTGTTTAATAAAAACGTAGGAGACCGCAAGTCCGAAAGGATGTGTATGGTCGCCGAATCCTGCCCAGTGGCGGTATCTGAAAACCTCGTTCAAGGGGACGAAGGACCGCTAAACGGCGGGGGTAACCATGACCCTCTTAAGGTAGCGTAATACCTTGCCGCTTAATTGGCGGCTTGCATGAGTGGCTTAACGAGAGCGCTACTGTCCCCGCTTGGAGACCGGTGAAATAGACTTACTGGCGCACAGTCCAGTACCTTCAAGAAGGGAGCGAAGACCCCGTGGAGCTTTACTACAGCCTGTCGCTGTGATACGGTATGAGTTGTAAAGCGTAGGTGGGAGCCGTCGAAGCCAGGACGCTAGTTCTGGTGGAGGCGCCAATGGAACACCACCCTATTTTTACCGCGTCACTAACTCTAACAAGGACACCGATAGGTGGGTAGTTTGGGTGGGGCGCCACGCGCTCGAAAAGGTATCAAGCGCGCCCAAAGGTCACCTCAAGGAGTTCAGAAATCTCCTGTGGAATGCAAGGGTAAAAGGTGGCTTTACTCGGATTGGGTCAACAACAATCCGAGTTGCGAAAGCAGGGCCTAGCGAACCAATCAACCTTCTTTATGGGGGTGATTGATAACAGAAAAGTTACCCCGGGGATAACTGAGTCGTCTCCAGCAAGAGCCCATATCGACCTGGAGGCTTGCTACTTCGATGTCGTCTCTCCGCATCCTGGCGGTGCAGCAGCTGCCAAGGGTGGGGTTGTTCGCCCATTAAAGCGGATCGTGAGATGGGTTTAGACCGTCGTGAGACAGGTTTGTTGCTAACTTCTTGAAGCGTTGATGCCTGAGGGGAAAGACCCTTTAGTACGAGAGGAACAGGGGTCTGCAGCCACTAGTTTACCAGTTGTCCGACAGGGCAACGCTGGGCAGCCACGCTGTAAGGGATAAATGCTGAAAGCATCTAAGCATGAAGCCCACCCCAAGACGAGGCATCATAGAACTCGGATAGAAGATCCGTTTGATAGGACCAGGGTGTAAGCATAAAGCTTCGGCGACATGTTCAGCCCGTGGTTACTAACCGTTCATCTGCTGGCTCAGTCGTTAAACAGGTTGCGTACAAAAAAAATTTTTCACATAAACTCTAGGGTAATGGTGGTTTGACGGTCAAAGCGGTGGGGAAACACCCGGTCTCATCCAGAACCCGGCAGTTAAGCTCACCTGCGTAATCTTCGGTACTATGGTGCGCGAGCCCATGGGAAGATTACCCCGCAAGGGGCTGGAACCCTTAGCCTAGGTGGAGAGCCTTGTTTGATTCCTTCGGGAGTCTTATGAGGTAAGCTCCACTGCTTGAAAGTTAGGGGCTCCTGGTACGCTGTCAAGCCACCTTACAATTCACAAATTTTTTTTGTTTTTCTCTTCCCTACGAATTATCTGACTAACAGATATAAACAGCATGAAGGATTCCTCAGATCATGATTCAAGTAGAAAGATGACTTATGTGAGTCGTTTTGTCCGATGATTTAGGGACATGAGCCTTTCGTTTTTCTTTTGTAATGAATAATTTCAAGCGAGAAATTTTTTATTATGTCTGTGTTATTGATAGATCGCTTGGATATTTGCTGTTAAAATCCTTCAAATTTTTTTCTTTTTGAATGTAAGTTGTATCATGAATTACATTGAAGAGATGATTCTATCTGTAAAAAATAGGCTGTTATAGGATAATTGGTCTAAAAAATTTATATAGAAGGTGTTCTATATTATACTATAAACTCCTAAAAAAACTTATAAAGTTTAAGGAGGAAGAGGTGATATAACAAAAAAAGGTTGTTTACGTCCGCCGGTAGCAACAAAAAAATTTTATTATGGACAGGTGGGGGAGGTGAAGAAGATGAAAAAAAGAGCGGTATCAACATTTATCTTGGTTTTAGTTTGTATAATCTTAGCTAGCCCTGGTTTAATGGCTTTAGTTGTTCAACCAAAAACATCTTTGCAACAAACTGCTATAAAAAAGATTATGGTTTCTCTTAGTACTATCTCTATTGATGGTACTGTTTATGGTCTTCCACTTAATGGTACCGGGGCTGTAACAGTTGAAGGTGCTAGTGTTACTTTAATTGGTGGAAAGATTATTGGTGGGATAACTTTTGCTTTCCAGAAAGCGGATAAAACTAATGCAAATGGTTATTACTTTTTTACTGATGTTCCAATAGGGCTTTTCTTGGTGATAGCTCGTAAACCTGATGAATATCTGCCTGGATTTAGATTTGTGAGATTGACTTCGTCGCAGCCAGTTAAACATAATCAGGATATTACTATGATTCGCAAAGGCGGTGGTGGTGGTAGCAGTGAGTCTATGAACGAGTATATGCTTACCTTGGCAGCTGATGAGCAGTTGTTATTACAACAATACATGGATACTTTGTCAGTTGAGGAACAGATTTTGATGCAACAGTCTATGAGTATGATGTTAACCAATGGGTGAATTTTAACATAAGAATTGACAAGAAAAAATAAATCTTCAATGGCGTAAACAAAACTTTGGAACTATAACAAACTTTAAACTCATTCTTTTCATTCATTTCAAAAAACCCAGAAATTTAGGTTCAAAAAATGATTATATATTTCGATATGTTTAAATAAAAAACAACACAAATATATAATATTGCTTGACAAAATCAAGCAAAGATGAGGTGAAGTTTGATTAACACTTTTCAGTGTTGATCAAATAATTAAACCCAAGATAAACTAAATATTAAAAAAAAGGGGGTAGAAGATGGAAAAAAACAATGTTTTGAAAATAGCTGCTGTAGCATTATTTATTATTTTACTTGCTTCTTCAGCAGCGCAGGCTTTTGATCATAAACCAATAAAGGACATAAAAAATTTGTTCCAAAATAAAACAATAGAGTTATTAGACAAAGATGGGAGAGGAGTTTCCTATTGGAAAGATTTTTTTAATGATTCCTCAAAAATCGATCCAAATCCTCCTGGGGCTGGAGCAACAGATAATTATGTTATTGAAAATGGTTATGTTAAAATGAAAAACACTTACCCTATCTGGACTGATCCGTCTTGGACTAGGATGAAACCAATTCAGATAACAAACAACGCAGGGAGTCCAATAACCAACTGTGTTGTTAAAATTAATGTTAGTTATGATTCTGATATGCAGCCTGATTATGATGATCTTCGTTTTAAACATGAAAGTTTACCATCAAGTTGGCTTGATTACTGGATAGAAACATATGATTCAACCAAGGCTGTTGTTTGGGTTGAAATACCTTATTTACAAACTGGAACTAGTAATATGTACCTGTTTTATGGTAACCCCAGTGCTACAAGTGAAAGCAATTTTGATAATGTTTTTTCCTGGGAATACAGGTGGGGGGATGATTATAAGATAACAAATAAACTAAATGTCGAGGGTGCTTGGGATCCGGATGTTGCTTTTGGTAGCAGCAGGTTTTTTGTTGCTTGGGAAGAAGGAACCGTAGTTCCTATTCGACAAGAGATCAGGGGCACTATGTTTGATAGTAGCGGTAATGTTGTTGTATCTGAATTTGAAGTATTTTCAGATGGTTTACCTTATCCTCTGCAATTTAGAAATGAGAACCCGTCTATTGATTTTGGTGGTGGTAAGTTTTTTGTTGCTTGGGAGCATTATGGTGTTTCTCATCCTGTTGATCCTACTTATATGGATATTAAGGGTAGGACTGTTACAACTAGTGGTGGTCTTGGTCCTGTGATTGATATTTGTACTGCTAGTAATTGTCAGGCTGACCCTAATGTTGAGTTTGATTCTGTTAATAATCGTTTTTGTGTTGTTTGGGAGGATGCTCGTAATGGTATGAATAATTACAATATTTATGGTAGACTCTATGATACCAGTGGTAATCCTGTTGGTTCTGAGAAAACTATTTGTACTGCTGCAAATTCTCAGTGTGAACCATGGGTTGCTTTTGATCCTGTACATGAGCAATACATGATTGTATGGGAGGAAGGATTGACAGCTGATAATGGACCTTTTAGCATTAAAGCTGGTCTTTTTGATAAAAATTTAAACCCAGTTGGTAGTACAATTACTATTGCTACTGGAAGTTCTGATACTGATTATAATTTCCCATGTGTGGAATTTTCTGCAGAAGCACAATGTTACCTGGTTACTTGGAATGATGGTGATATAAGTGATGGCGACTGGTGGGGTAACGTATGGGGTAGGATACTGGATTATTCTGGGAACACAATTGTAAATAATTTTATTATTAAAGCTGGTAATTTTGTGAGAACTGACATTGTTAATTATTTGTCATCATCATTTTTTGTCTCATTTGACAATAATGGTGATATTTTTGGTAAACTTGTTCTCTCTAATGGTCAGGTTGTGTCTGGTGATGTTCAGCTTTCTGCAAGTAACTCTGCTGATGCTGACTGGGCGAATATGGCTGTTGGTGAAGGAAAGATTTTTGTTACATGGGAGGACGAGAGGATTGTTAACCAAATTCTACCCTCTGTTTATGGTAATATTTGGCATTTAAATATTCCCTCTGGATCAGAAGTAACATACTCTATTGGTACTGAGAAACAGCTGATTTTAACAGCTCAGGTTACTTCTAAGGTGATAAGCCCTGAGAATCTACTTGCATGGTATGAATTTGGTGTACAATACGCTGGTAGTATAGTTTTTAACATACTTGATAGCAATGGAGTAACAGTTTTGATTTCTAACGCTGGTGACGGCGAGGATCTATCAGGTATTGACCCAGTTTTGCATCCTGGTATTCGTTTACAGGCTTATTTCACTCGTACAAACCCGTCTTATACGCCAACGCTTGATTCATGGAAGGTTGTTTATGTTGGTTTAGATGAAGATCCACCTGAAACAGTGATAAGTAAAATAGAAGGACCATTGGGTTTAAATGGTTGGTATATTGGAAATGTAAAGATAGAGCTTAGTGCAACAGATGGTCAGCATGGCTCAGGTGTTAATCACACGTATTTCAGGATAGATGATGGAGTAGTTCAAGAATATAACAAAGACAACGGCATAAAAATACCTTTAGATGCAACAGGTGACCCAAACACTATGTATGGAGAATGGGATGTTTACTATTGGTCTGTTGACAAAGCAGGAAACGTTGAGCCACCTCAGGGACCACAGCACATAAAGCTCGATAAAGCCCCACCGTACTGTGAAATTTGGGATCCACCAGATCGAGCAAATGTACCTGGACAGGGAGGATTTTGGGTACAAGCAACAGCAACAGATGTTGGCTCAGGAGTTGCTTATGTGGAATTTGATGTTGGCCCACCTTATGAGAGCCCGGTTAGAGTATACAACCCGGATCCACCTGGTTCTAATAACTATAAATGGTGGTGTGATCGTTCATTTGAGAAGAGTCAATGGAGACATATAATTGCTGTTGCGCATGATTACGCTGGCCATGAATACGAAGCAAACATCTATGTGTATTTCCCAAGAAACATTATTGTAAATTATGTACAAACCATATCAGTTAACCAGGTTAACAACAACTTACAGATGCAGGGTACATCAGTAACAATAAAGATAGCTGGTAATCAAAACACCATGAACAATTAATCCCTTTTAATAAAATCTATTTCTTTTTATCCCATTTTTTTAATCTAGATTTTATCAGACAAACAACATGGTTATAGATACATGCGAATATTTAAATAACACAGTTTTTATTATAAAACATCTTTTAATCTCAGGGAGGTAAAAAACTAGTTTATGAGATACCTAGTACTAATATCATTAGTTTTAATCCTTTTGATGCTTTCTAATATAAATACTAATGCGGTTAAACAATCTTCGAAATCATCTGATTCATATGATCTTGTTATCATAGCGCCAAAAGAGTTTTCAAAACTGCTTTCTCCTCTTGTTAAACATAAAAACAATGTTGGTGTCAAAACCATTTTAAAAACAACAGACGAAATCTATAGAGGTTATGTTGGTAGGGATAAACCTGAGCAGATAAAATACTTCATAAAAGATGCTTTGGAAACATGGGGTATAAAATATGTTCTTCTTGTTGGTGGTATGAAAACCGGTAGGCAAAGCTGGTATGTACCAGTGAGATATTCTAATTTAGATGATCGTCAGGATTGGGATATAAGATACATAAGTGATCTTTACTACGCTGATATCTACAAGATGGATGGGGATGGTAAACTGGTTTTTGATGACTGGGACTCTAATGGTAACAATGTTTTTGCTGAGTGGAACTGGGACTCATCGGTGAAAGACGTCCTCGATCTTTATCCTGATGTATGTGTTGGGCGTCTTGCCTGTAGAAACCTGTTTGAGGTTAGAACCGTTGTTAAGAAAATAATCAACTATGAGACCAGGGCTTCCAGTGGGAGCTGGTTTAAAAATATGATAATCGCTGGTGGTGATACTGTTCCCCTTGATCAGGATGGTGTTTATGAGGGTGAGGCTATCACTGATCTCTCATCTAGTTATATGAGGGCTATCAATTTTAATATTACTCGCCTATGGGTTTCTGATGGGAGTTTAAAAAAAAGCCGTGATCTAGTCACAGCGATTAGGAAAGGTGCTGGTTTTGTTCATATCTCAGGTCATGGAACCCCGTTGGTTTGGTCTACCCATCCTGTTGATAATGATACTATATGGATGGATTTACTTTTTACTTTTCAGGTTCGTAGTATTAGAAACGGTGAGAAACTACCAATTTTTATAATTGGTGGTTGCCACAATAATATGTTCGATACCAGCCCTTTTAACATATTGAGGGATTTTAGTAAAGAGGGTTTATCTTATTTTAAATCCTCTGAGGACGAGTCTGGTTCTTTTTGGAAGTTTGAATGGATACCTGAGTGTCTTGGTTGGCGACTGGTTAGTTGTCGTAACGGTGGTGCTATAGCAGCTATAGGTAACACCGGGTTAGGTTTTTGTTATTTTGGTAACTATACTTTGAATGGTCTTGCTGGTTGGATAGAACCCAAGTTATTTTATGAGTATTCAGTCAATGGCGTAGATATTCTTGGTGAGTTGCACACCCAGGTTATAAGAGACTATATCAATGAATTTGATGTGCATAATGACCGCAGTGACTGTAAAACTGTTCAGCAGTGGACTCTTCTTGGTGATCCCAGTCTTAAAATCGGTGGATGCACTAATTAAATTTTTTTGTTTTTAACAAAAATTATTTATATACAATTTCATATATATATCGGCTGTTATTTAAAGCGAGTGGAGTGTCTATGGAGATGAATGGGGAAATATTGTCTTTAACCATCGTTATCCTAATGGTTTTAGGAAGTTTTGGGGCAGCTGGTCAAGTTAGCACACAACATGTTGTGAATAAAAACAGTGATAATATTTTAAATGTAGAATCTCTAGCTGGAGGAAGAAAAGCACTAGTTGTTGGAGTAGCTGATTACCCCCCTGCTGGGCCAGGTGGGCCAGATCTACAATACACTGATGACGATGCCCGTGGGATGAGAGAAGTTCTTAAACAAAATGGGTGGAATGAAAACGACATAACTATTTTTATTGACAGCCAAGGCACAGAAGGTGCTATAACAAATAAATTAAATGAAATAGCAGGACAAACAACTTCAAGTAGCGTATCACTGTTTTTCTTTAGCGGCCACGGAACAAAAGATGGTAATGGTGAAGCAATCTGCTGCTACGACTCATACATGTATGATACCGAGCTTAATGGTATACTAAACAATTTCAACGGCAGGGTCGTAGTTATACTAGACACCTGTTACAGTGGTGGTATGGGTCCACCAGGTTTTAATTTCAACGCAGATGATTTTATCACCAACTTTTTACAGACTTTAGGTGCTGGGAATGAAAACCGTGTTATTCTGATGGCTTGTGCAGCGAATGAATATTCATATGAAACCGATGAACTAAAAAGTGGTGTCTTCAGCTACTTTGTTATAGAAGGTTTCCGGGGGAATGCTGACCAACAGGGCAACAACGATGGTGTTATTACCGCTGAGGAAACATTTAATTACGCGCAACCAAAAACCACAAATTATATGTCCTCTCAGCACCCACAGATGTATGATGGAGATCCTAATAGTGAGGTTACGATCATTGGTGGCGGTGTTAGCAGTGATATAACAGTGACAGTAAACATATACCAAGTTATTGAACAAGATTCCATAGAGGGATGGCCAGGTGATGACCCAGACTGGTATTATACAATCAGAATGTTTTCAAAAGATGTAGCTTTTGTTACAACTGAAATCGGTCCAGAAAACCAAGTTACTTGGACTCCAAATAAAAATTACGTCGTTAAAGTCATCGACCCAGTTGTTGACATTCAAATTAAGTTGATGGAGGACGATTTATTCCTCGATGACCTAGCTGATATCAGTAGTCATCCAGGTGGTGGAGCTGATAATTTCTTGTTTGATGAATGGTTAAACGGAGAAAGACGAGGGGCAGTTTATCATGGGGCATATAACCTAGAGACTGATACTCTTAGCGGAGATGATTTCACAACAGAGAGTGGTTACTATGTTATCACAGGGGAACTAGATGGTGAATCAGGTGATCAAAATGATGCAAAAATTCTGTTTAAAATCACAGACACCTATAATAATGATGATTATAAGCCAAAATTAAAAGTTTATCCGACTTCGATTAGTTTCGGTTCAGTTGGGCAAGGAGAGACTGTAACAGCAACGTTAATCATCGAAAACACAGCAGAACCCGATCCATTTAACCCAAATAGAAAACTTGATTGGAGTATAACCAAGCCTTCCTGGGTTGATGCAGTAAACCCGTCGTCAGGCTCATTATCTGCTGGTCAGAAGAAAGAAGTTGTGGTTACAGTAAACACTGGTGATATGCAACAAGATGATTACAGTGGGGTTCTTAAACTTACTTCAAATGGGGGGAACCAGGATATCACTGTGTCAATAACTGTACCGCGGGATATATCAAATCAAATGTTTTTTGTCAATTATTTACAGAGACCACAGGTTTCACGGTTTCTTTTCTCTAGTTTATTTTTTGATACCAGCAGGATATTAAATAAAGAGGTAATTAAATTATGAGTAATTTGAAAAAATGGGAGGTCTAAAAAAAATGAGAGAGAAAATTGTGGTATCAACCATCATTTTGTTGATGGTTGCTAGTGGTTTTGGGGCTGTTGCTACACAAAATGGGGACAACAATGCTACAGTTGATTATGTGCCTGGTGAGGTTGTTGTAGGTTTCCACAAACAACTAGATGGTTTAGAGCCAATAAATGTTGAGTACATCAACAGTTTTAATGGGCATAACATCAAACAGAAAATTGTTGTTTTAAACGCTGCTGTAATCAGTGTTAACGAAGGGGAGGAACAATCATTCATCAATAGTGTTATTGGTTCTCCTTATGTTAAATACGCTGAGCTTAATTATCTAGTTCATGCTTTTCTCACACCTAATGATCCTCTTTGGGGTCAGCAGTGGGGTCCTAAGAGGATTCATTGTGAAAAAGCATGGGATGCTGGGACTGGTAGCAGCAATGTAAAAATAGCTATTGTGGACACCGGTATCGATTATAATCATGAGGATATCTCTGGTAACTATGTTTCTGGGGGTTACGACTGGGTTAACAACGATAATGATCCGATGGATGATAATGACCATGGGACGCATTGTGCTGGTATAGCTGCTGCGGTTATGAACAACAACAAGGGTATCGCTGGTGTAGCCCAGGTTAAGGTTATGGCTGAGAAGGTTCTCAGTGCAGGTGGCTCAGGTAGTTCATCTAATGTGGCTAGTGGTATAACACATGCTGCTGACAACGGTGCTGATATTATCAGTATGAGTCTTGGTAGTAACAGCCCGTCTTCTGTTATCCAGGATGCCTGTGATTATGCATATAACACGAAGGGTGTTGTAGTGGTTGCTGCTGCGGGTAACGATGGTCAATCCCATGTTAGTTACCCTGCTGCTTATCCTACTGTTATAGCTGTTGGTGCTATTGATACAAGTGATAATAGATGTAGTTTTAGTAACTATGGTGAAGACTTGGAGCTTATGGCACCAGGTTACCGTGTTGTATCATCGATACCTGGTAACGAGTATAAGTTCTTCACTGGTACCTCTATGGCGTGTCCTCATGTAGCTGGTGTTGCTGCGCTTGCTAAGTCATTGTATCCATCTCAGAACAATGTTTGGATTAGACAAAAACTTAGGGACACAGCCGAGGATCTAGGTCAAACAGGTTGGGATCAATACTTTGGTTATGGTCTTGTTGATGCCTCACTTGGTGGCGGAGGAGGACCTAGTAACTGGTCAAAGGTAACAGTAAAGATATATAAGGTGGAGAAAATAGATCCAATCGACTGGGTTACTGGTGGACAGGCAGAGTGGTACTATCGGGTTAGCGTTGACGATAATGCTATCTTTGAATATAATGGTCAAGATGTGGAGATACTACCTGGTTGGTGGATTTTCGACTGGAACAACGAAGACACATGGACGCCAGATAAAGACTATGTTTTTGATGCAAAAAACCTTGAGGTTCAGATAAAAATCAAGCTCATGGAACACGATGGTATAATAGAGGGTGGAGCTGATGATTTAGCTGATGTGAGCGCATACCCTGGTGGTGGAGTAGACAACTCAATAGATGATGTTAGAGGAGCTATATACCAGGGGACTTATAACATTGCGACTAACAAACTCACTGGTGATACAGTTAGGCAGGAAGGTGGGTATCTTACCACCAACGGTGAAGACGATGGTAGCACTACTACAGATGAAAACGATGCCAAAGTCTGGTTTAAAATATCAGATGATTATGAGCCCTCACAACCAAATCTTAACGCATATGGTGACCTTACCTGGAGGGGGATATCACCAGGGTCAACAGTGACATCAGACATTTATGTTGAAAACATCGGTAATCCAGATCCATATGGTCAAAACAAGCTAAGCTGGAAGATAGCTGGGTGGCCAGAGTGGGGAACATGGAGTTTTAGCCCATCAAGCGGCACAGGTCTTAAACCAGGGTCGTTAGTTGATGTCCATGTAACAGTTGTTGCACCTACACTATCAGAGAAAATATTCTCAGGTGTAGTAAAAATCGTTAACACAGAAAACCCAAGTGACTATGTAGATATACCAGTGGAGTTAACAACACCTAGAACATTTATGCATCCGATATTAAACAAAATCCTCCAGCGTTTCCCAGTCCTATGGCATTTGTTTTCACTACTTGAACGCAATATCAAACTCTACAGATGATTTTTTTTTAACTCGGTGAAACAAAACATCTCTACCAACCTATTTTTTCTTTTTTTGGTATATTTACCCAAAAGTTTTTTTCCACAATAAAATAAAACCTATAGCTATAACTATAAATAAAAATTCAAAACCCGGTGTCTTACCGGCGTTGTCTTTATTCTGGTTGTTTGATTGTGTAATGCTTGCATAAGTTGAGCTCGTATTTTTACTTCCATGGCTATCAGTCACAGTTAGGGTTACAGTGTAGTTTCCCGCTCGGGAGTAAACGTGAGTTGGGTTTACTGTTGTACTATTTGTGTAATCACCGAAATCCCATAAATAGGATACTATATTATCCCCATCATCAGGGTCGTGACTATTTGATCCATTAAAAGACAAAGAAACATTCACAACCCCTGAATAAGGTCCACCGGCATCTGCTATAGGTGGGTTATTTTGGTGTGATATCTGTTTTATTGTGAGACCTGTTGTAACCACATCAGACCATGCCCCTTTTGAGTCTTTTACTTTAAATGATATTATGTGGTCTCCAGGTGATAGATCAGATTTGGTAAATATTGCTTGTTCGCTCAAAAAACCATCTATATTGGAACTCCAACTATACTCTATAATTTCATCATCATCTATATCTGTTCCTCTACCTGAAAACGTTATAGTTGTCCCATAGTTTGCACTACTTGGTTTTACTGCTACGATTATAGCAGTTGGTTTATGGTTTTGCTGGCTGGCAGCATTTACTGTGAGTGTTTTTGTTACAGGTGTTGACCATTCACCGTTGTTGTCCTTAACACGAAAACTAATTGTATGTGTACCAACAGATAAACCTGAATACGTGAAATCTTCCAAATTGCTTATCTGCCCATCTATACTCGATGTCCACTCAAATTCTATGATTGTACCATCACTATCTGTTCCATGCCCATTAAAAGAAACTGTTTGTCCCTCTGTTGCTGGGGTGGGGCTGATAGAATCAATAAAAGCAACCGGTTTTTGATTTTCACCAACAAAATACCCGAGAGGACACATATCTTTATTGCTACCACCAGATATATTATATGGTGTGTCACCGATGCCATCACCATTGTCATCTTTACCTGTGTAATCATCCCAGTAGTTACCCCACTTATTATAATTCCAGCTGTTGTTTGTACCAGGATCGTAAGCATTTTGTCCGTTATTCGAGAAATCATTTTTGTAAAAAACATTATTTGATGATTGAGAGATGGAGATCCCTCTTTGGGTATTCCCGTTTAATTTGTTGTTATATATCATATTATTTTGGGATTGATATAGATTGATTCCTATCTGGTTATTCTGAATTTGATTATTGGAAATAACATTGTTTGTTGAAACAACTAGGTTTATGCCGCTACCCTGAGTATTACCGCTTATAGTATTTCCACTTATTGTAACACCGCTGCAGTGGTCAAGCTGAACACCATCGCTTTTTGCACTATTCATTATTTTATTATCATTTATTTCACCAGTGTTAACATATGATAAAGCTAAACAATCAAATCCGGTTCCATGAGCATTTTTTATCGTAAAACCAGAAATCCTAAATTCAATTTCATTTCCATCAGATCCATATGCATACACTACATGTTCGTTTGCCCCACCGCTACCATCTATGATAACAGAAACTTTGCTTTCTCCAACGAGTTCTATGTTTTTTGTGATTTTGAGATGTTCATTGTAGGTTCCGCTGTAAACAAATATCTTATCACCAGGGTCAGCCGCGTCTATCGCCTCCTGAATTGTGGTATAATTGCCCCCTCCGTTTTTATCAACATATATGGTTTTTCCAGCGATGCAAATATTCTCAGATAAAAAAAAGTTAAAAACACTAATAAACAGAGTTAAAACAATTATTCCAGTTATAATTCTTTTCATACTCTCACCACTTAGACATTAGTAAGTATAACAAATAAAAAGACTTATACTTTTCTTACTAACAATATGAAGGATATACGCCCCGGTCGGGATTCGGACCCGAGTCGCGAGCTCGACAGGCTCGCATGATAGGCCACTACACTACCAGGGCAGCTACTTTTTTCTAAGTGGTAAATAAATACCTCTCTTTAATCTTTTCTTTAACATTTTGTGAGCGAGAAATCCCCAGACTTTAGCATGGGGATGAATCGCGCTATTTTTCTTCTAACAAACATTTTTACTTCTGGGCAGGCGCACCCGCCAGAGG
>JARYMC010000022.1 GCA_029907305.1 Candidatus Thermoplasmatota archaeon | reverse complement strand
ATTTTTTTGGTCTTAGGATATATGAGAAAAACAGGGTTGGCAGCTATTTGTTTTTTGGTGTTGCCCTTGTTACTCTGTTGTTGTATTTTCCACAGCAGATAGCAATACCGTGTATTCTCTGTGCATCTATTGGTGATCCTGTTATCGGTGAGATACGTTCTCGTTTTGGTCATAAAAGTGCTCATGTCATTGGTTTTTTTGTTTGTATGCTTTTCTTTGTTGTTGCTTGGTATAAAGCAGATTTTTTTGTTATGTTTTTTGTTTCTATTATTGGTGCTTTTGGTGCTATTGTTGGTGAGACTAAAAAATTTTGGTGGATTGATGATGACTTTATGATTCAAATGTTACCAGCTGTTTTGTTGTTGATTATATGGTTTAGCTTAGGTTATACTGGTTTTAGTTCACCAGATATAGTAATTTATCCAGTGAAGATGCCATGGTGATTGGTATGGATGTTAAAGATAAAGAATATTTGAAAACTGATTATAATAATATGAAAATTGTTAAATCAGAAGTTTTCTTTGCACCTATGCTCATTATTTTGCCTTTGCTAGTGGGCAGCTTTCTAGTTTTTGACTGGTTCAATCGAGGGTACTCTCTTGGAGTCTCAGATCTTAATGGTCAGCTAATGCTCGGAGTTATCATTTTAGTCGGTAATATTTTATTTGATATTCCATTTGTATCGTCTTTGATTCGTTATAAAAAAGATAAACGCCATTTTAAGGTTTAATTATTTTAGTTTGCTGACCAAACTTCTTTTGGTTCTTTTGCTCTTGAGAAAGCTATCAAAAACGCAAGTATCTCTATTCTCCCTAATATCATTAATAAAACAAACAGCCATTTAAGTTCCATTGCTAGGCTTGGTCCAGCTATACCTACGCTTAAACCTGTTGTGGCTATGGCCGATGTAACTTCAAAAATTGAGTCTATCGGTGAGTTCCCATATGAGCTTACGATAGCCGCTGAGATGAGTATTATGCCTGCCATCAAAATAACCATTGTAACAACCTGAATAAGTTCAGCGTTTGTGTATTCTTTTCCAAAGAGTTTAACTGTGGTATCCCTCTGTGTTATACTGTCTGTCACAACTTTTTTCGTTACCTTGAAAAGTAAAAGAAATCTATAGATTTTTATTCCACCTGCTGTTGAGAAGCTAGCTCCCCCAACAAACATTAGAAAGACTAAGAATAATTTTAGGTTACCTGAAAAATCGTAAACCTTGAGATAGCTGAATCCTGTTGTAGACATAGCACTGATAACATGAAAAGTCGAATCAAATAATGAATATGAAAAAAAGATCGTCACTATCGAAATAGAAATAAAAGCCATAAAAAGAAATACAGTTACCTCAGATTTTAAAAATTCTTTAAATCTAAGTTTGAATAGACCTGCTAATATTAAGAAGTTAGATGCGCCTAACACCATGCTGACAATAAGTATGAGTCCCAGAGGCGATTGTGTAGCCACATTTGTAATATCAACAATTGGAGAAAAACCGCCTGTACTTAATGCTGAGAAGATGAATGAAAACAAGTTTATTACATCTCTATAGCCGGATAATAGACCTATAATCATCATAGCTACAAAAAATACCATATATATCAAGAGAATCATGAAGAAGGTTCTTTTGATTTTATGATTTTTTGTAAAACCCATGCCCCTAGAAAATTCTTGTAGTTTAGTCTCTGGATAAAAGAACGCTAATAATACTAGCACTATACCTAAGCCACCTATAAATTGTGTTAGAGATCTATAAACGATTATTGATTTTGGTGTAGTAGATAGATTAGATATAACAGAGAAACCCGTTGTCGTGTATCCTGATGCTGATTCGAAGACACTATCTGTAAAAATTTTAACTGGATTACCGTTTGAGATATTGATGTACATATAAGGTATTGACCCTATGAAACTCAGTAGAAAAAAAACCAATACAACCAGAGCGCATGATTGTTTAAATGTGAGTTCTTTCCTTTCACAAAGAGCGTTTAACAGAAAACCTAAAACAAGAAATCCTGTAGCCGCAAGGAAAAGAGCTATTGTAGCAGATATCTCATTCAAGATAAAAGATATTATAATTGGGAATATTATGAATATCCCTGAGATTTGCATGACAAATCCGAGGTTAGATAAAATTGCTTTGATTTTCATTTTATCAGCAGAACCAGATAGTCATTTTTATAAGTTTTTATATTGATTTCTGTTTTTCTTTTGCTTGTTGTTTTTTTAAAGAAATTGCTTGTTTGCTTTTTAGTAATATCCTTAATATCCATTCGACTAGTATAATAAAGAGTATGAGTTGTATAGCCATTGTTAAAAAATTTGGTAAAGAATTAATCTTGTCTGTTATATCGGCCCATCTAAAGTATGATGGATCATAAAGAAACACACCTAGTAACGCAAGTGGTAGCATTTTTGCTAAATCTCTCGATAGATCTTCACTGTAGTATGCAGTGATTCTAATTGCTACTATTACTGCAAATGATGTGATCAGGATGCTAGATGGCTCTAAAGCTTTCGTGAGAAAGAGTAGCATGATTGCGAAACCAGCAAAGAAAATAATAGCAACAAATGGGAATAAAAAGAAGTATTTAAGGAAGGATATTATTTTTGCGTGTTTTTTTGGTGAAAGTTTGAATATGTCTCTTCTGGCTATAAACCTATAGAAATGCCAGATGAGAATAGCATAAATTGCTATAGATATTGCTAGATAGAATATTGGGAGAAATGATGATAAATCTCCACGGAAAACATCTTCTATTGAAAATTGATTTAGCCATTGTGAGAAATTTTCAAAAACCATTTCGATCTCCTCTCCAGACCGTGGTAATATTTTTTAGTTTATAAAGTCTGTGAAATTAATCTGTGTTAAATTATTTTAAAAAGATCGTTTTTTTTTTTGTTAATCTATTAGTTTTGATGTTAGGAGAGTTGGTAAAACAAACATGGTTGCAACAAATGAAAAAACAATAAGTGATATTACAACGATAGTAAACTGGTTTACTGATTGAATGTTTGCTATAAATGTTGATGTTAATGCGATACTTGTTGTTGTTGCTGCTCCAACTATTGACCATCCTGATGTTTCTATCGTGGTTTTAACTGCTTCTATTTTTGATATGCCTCTAGCAATTTCTTCACGTACTCTCTGTGTAACTTGTATGCTATAATCTATGGTTGTGCCTATCATAATGGATGCGATTGAGACGTTTATGACAGATAGGGGTATATCAAGTGTTACTAGTACCCCTGGTTGACATGCTAACACAAATAAAACAGGTGCTAGGGATATCACTCCTATTTTTGAGGAGTTGAATTGGATTATCAGGGATGCTAACACAAGTAAAAAAGAGGTGATAAGTGACTGTGTTTGTGAGCTCATTATCTGTTTGTTAACTTTAACTGTTACCACATCTTGGCCTACGAGCTGGGAAATCTGTCCATTGTGAGGAATATGTGTATTTTCTACTATACTATTTATTTTATTTACTAATGCCTCTAGTTCTTGGACGCTTTTACCAGCAGGTAAAGAAACAACTATTATGGTTTTTGAGTAATCTTTGTTTATTAACCCTGTTTCAGCGACTCGGTCATATATTATTTTGCTAACACCAAACATGGAACCCAGTTTTTTTGTTATCTGGTTTCGATCTAGCACCTCGTTTACTTTTTTGATTTCATCAGCTATCGAGGTTACAGAGACACCAATTTTTCTAATCTCAACTTGCATGTTGTAAATTGCATCAATAACCTCTGGGTAGGTGAGCCCCTGTGTATCTGTTTCAACTAATAGGGCATTGAAACTTGTTCCGCCACCAAATCTCTCTGAATATTCTAGGAGTTTTTCTATCTCAGGTATACCCTTTGGTGCCATATCATAGTAGTTTACATCTGTTCTTATATTAGGTATAAGAATCAAAGATAGTATAACTAAGAAACATGCAGCTGCAAACAATTTTTTCCTGTATTCAACAATAATATTCGCAAATCTTTTCCAACGATGATTTACCTCAGGTTTTTCAAATTTTAATATAAGAGCTAAACATGGTACAAGGATAGTTGAAGATATTAATGCAAAAGAGATACCTATAACACAACTAAAACCAAATATCGCCATCGGCGGCATGTACGAGCTCATAAGGGAACCAAAGCCGATGATTGTGGTAACTGCACACATGAGTACTGCTTTTCCAGTACGACCTATGGTGCGTTCCACTCGCTCAATTTTATCTTGGATAGTGTATTCTTCAACAAACCTGTTTGCCAGGTAGATGGAATAATCAACACCAAGACCTACCAATAACGCAACGACAGCAATAGACAACATACTCAGCTCAGGTTGTACTACGCCTAGTATACCAAATGTTAAAACTAGGGCATAAGCAAGTGGCAGTAAACCTATTACAAGACCTTTGATTGTCCTATGGAAAAACAGTAAAACAATTACTACAAGAACAATAGCTAATGGGAAAACTATTTTGAGTGCCTGGAAAGTACGTTCTTGCATTGCTTTCTGCACCGCAAATGTACCGGTTACAAACATATCAGAATAACTAGTTCCCCTGTTTTCTATAGCCAACTTAGTTTTATCTAAGATATCATAGTAATTAGCACCACTTGCTAGTTGGATTACTATAACAGCAACTTTATAGTCGTTTGTATAAAGAACACCCTTTGTCTCCTCAGTTTTCAACCGAGTCATATACCTAGCGATGAGTTCCTCATAATTACCAGCATTATATGGAGTTGGTATCTCATTTCTTCCTGTCCCACCGAGACCACCGGGGATCCACTGTTTCGCGTTTTCTTCTTTAATATAATTCGAAATACTTTGAACAGATGACACACCATCCCTACCATCAGGATAAGGATCCACTGCTCTAATGATTTCATCCATCTCAGTTAAAACCCTAAAGTCTCTAATATCATAGGACTTGTGTGTTTGGTCAATGTACACGATGATAGTAGCTCCTATTGGGAACTCCTTGTATATCCGAGCCCATAATTGTATTGTTGGGTCATCACTAGGTAAAAATTTAGATAAATCAGATTGCATGTAAATATTTTGAATGTTAAGACCAATCAAGATGGTAATTATGGTATAAACTAGGAGGACCGTTTTTGGTCGTTTAACCAACATTTTTGCTAAAGGTCTAACTATGTTCATATTTCTCTGGGCCCTCAATAATCTTGATTTTAACACTCCCATTATATGTTTCATTATTTGCTGAAAAAGCCAATCTCGCAAGTCTGTTTAGTCTATCTTCCATTTCATTTCTGTATCTTTTTAGAAGCTCTACAGGAGGGATTGCAAAATACATGTACGGGTTTTTTCCTATACCATCTTTCTGGATTTTTTTTCTGTAAATCAACTTTTTATAATGCATATCAGATAGCATCTCTCGTACAGTGCTAGGGTGTAGTTTTGTACCTTTTATGATTTGCTCACTCTTCGCACCATTTCTACCAATTAGATATACATATATTCGTGCTTTCGCTCTAGATTTAAGTATCTCAAGTACTATTTTTTCGAGGCTTTTGTCTAGTCTAGCTGGCTTCTCCTGCATTATTATTTACACCATTTTTATTTATTTTATTTAATAAATAAGTTGTTTTGTGGGTTTAAATAGTTTTCTATTTTGTCGGGCTTAAAACGACAAAATATTTTATCGGATTAAAGGCGATAAAATTAATAGCAAACATATAAATCAGTTAAAAGTAAACAATTTCTAATAATTACAACTATAAGAAATTTAATAGAATGAAGGTTATGAAAGAAATACCGATAGATTAAAATATTACTATATATATATTATTGATGGCTTTAGTATATAAAAAGAAATAGGTTACCAGATATAAATGAAATTTGGGGGAAAAAAATAAATGGAAAGAAAAACTAAAATAAGCTTGATTATGACGCTTTTGATGATATCTTCAACAATATTTATAGCAACACCATCTGTTGTCGCAGATGATGAAACATTTTCTGTTATAAAACAAGTGTATAATGGAGAACACTGGGTAGATTATATAGAGGCAGTATATGGGGATATAGTAAAATTTAGAATAACTACAACATATACTGGCAAGTATTGCGTAGAAAATATAGTAGTAACAGATAATTTACCAAATTGCCTAGAATATATAGGAACTGTGCAACCTGAAGATAAAAAACCGGTTATCAATGGGAATATAATAGTTTGGGATTTTGGAGAAACAAAACTATTGAAAGGTCAACAACTTATTATTGAATTTAATGCAAAGGTAGTTGGCCTTGGTGAAAACGTCAACTCAGTTGCAGTAACTGCAAAAGAATGTTGCACAGATAAACAGATGCACGATAATGATACTGCAACAGTTTTTGTAAATCCATCTGTCGAAGTTGAAAAAAAGGTATGGGATCCAGACAACGAAAAATGGGTTAAACAACTAGATTGGGTTATTAAAGGACAGAAAGTAAGATTCCAGATAACTATAACCTACCATGGTACAGATCTAATGAAATGCATGGTTGTAGAAGACAGTTTTTCAAGTGAATGTGAATGTAACTGTCTTGATTATGCAGATAATGTAAAAATAACTTATCCTAGCACCAATTTTGATCCCCCTGAGATAACAGTTTCAGAGAACCTTAAATATGTTAAATTCGATTGGACTAAATCACGTTTTAATCTAAATAATGGCGAAAGCATTGTTATAGAATTTGACGCTATCGTAATAGGATATTGCCAAGAGGAATATTTTGTTAAAAATTATGCTTGCGTAGACCTTTGGAGCTGCGAATGCTGTACTCACTTGTATGGATCTGATTATGCAACAGTGTTTTGTACGCCACATGCTCCAATCTTTAATAAAAAAGTCTACGATGGCGAAAATTATGTCGAAAAAGCAGATGTGTACGTCAATGACACAATAAAATACAAAATAGATCTAACTTACTATGGAGTATATAACCTAACTGAAATAAGAATTATGGACAAATTACCATGTGTATTAGAACATGTAGATGAAAATGCTAAATTAACTATTTTACGTGATAACGAGGTATATGAAACATCTATAAAGGGAGATATCTCAGAAAACAAAAAAATAGCATGGTGGAACCTCACAGAGGATCTGGAAGATGGTGACACTATGATAATAGTTTTTAATGTTCTAGTAACGGGAATAACCGGTGATTGCGAAGAATGTGGCATAAACACAGCTAGCTATACCGCTTACTCAAATGGCAACGATTATTCTGGAAGCGATACTGCACAAATATATTCAACATACAGACCACCTGCACCACCAATAAAAATTGATATAAATCTCATGAGAACGAGTATCGGTCGTGTTTGCGGAAGTATAACTAATACCGGGGATGAAAATTTATCTAATGTTAAATGTAACATATTAGTGAGTGGCGGGGTGTTGAAAAGAGTAAATCTAAACGTATCTGAAACATTTAAAGAGATAAAAGCAGGTGGCTCTGCATCGATATGCACAAGAAAAAGATCGGTAAAATGTGCATTCGGAAAAATTACAGTAAAAGTAACAGTACTTGTTGGAGATAAAACATTTGAAGAAAACTTCAAAGGATTTGTATTAGGTAGAATAGTAAGATTAAAACCTGTTGCTTAAAACAAACTAAAAACCTTCCATTTTTCTTTTTTCTCTTCTTTTTATTTATCTTTAGTTGAAAAATTATTTCAATTAAAGTGCTTTTACTGAATATGATAGTATGGACGATAAAACAAGGATAAGAAAAGACATCATAATGTTTGAGGAGAACATCGGTAACATGAATGAAAAACTAAAAACCCAGAACAGCAAAGTTGTTGAACTAGCAAAACAGTACTACGAGGATTCTAAATATTATCTTGGTAAAAAAGATTATTTCACTGCTTTTGGTTGTATAAACTATGCACATGGTCTTTTAGATGCAATTATAAAGTTTTAAAAACATGTTCTCTTTTTAAAAATTGGAGGAGATGTAAATTATGAAAATCAATGGAGATTTGAATAAATTCTACCATTATGCGTTTCCAACACAGGCGGTGCTGGTAACATGTAATGATGAAAAAGGAAAAACTAATGTTATTACAATTGCGTGGCATACAACTATTTCCAGGAAACCACCATTGTATGGTATTTCTGTGGCACCAAAAAGATATTCACATGAACTCATTGAAAGAACAAAAGAATTTGTTGTAAATTTCGTTCCTTACTCGCTAGCTGATAAAGTAAATTTCTGTGGAACATACTCTGGGAGAAAAAAGAATAAAATAGGGGAAACAAAACTGACTTTAATACCAGCTCAGAAGGTGAAAGCTCCTTTGATAAAAGAATGCTACGCCCATCTTGAGTGTAAACTAGCCAAGACTTTACCAATCGGGGATCACACATTATTTGTAGGGGAAGTTGTCAACATACTATTAGATGAGAATGCATTTGTAGATGATTTACTTGATAACGAGAAAATTCAGCCCACATATTATGTTGGGGATAACATTTATACTACTCTTGATAAAAAAGAGAAAAAGTGGCTCTAGTCAAAATGTTATCTTTATTTTATCATCTGGTTTAGCGTTTAGTTTTTGTGCTGCGTTACCCTGATTTATACTAATCTCCAAATAGTTACTGCTACCGATAGTTGCTAACAACTGACCTTTTTTTGTAAAACCATATGATTTTACAAAAACCGCCTCTCTTGGTTTATTGTTTATAGACAGTTTAATTTTTTTATTATAGTCTAAAACTTCTTTCACTGATGTTCCATCTATATTTGTAATAATATTACCAAAATGGTCAAGATAAACCACTTTTCCTGTGATGTCTTTTTTTGACATACAGGTTTCTCCAAAATCTAGGTCAACAAAATTTTTTGTTTTATCACCTAGTTTATCAAAAGAAACACCATTTACTATATGAGCAGCAATTGGAGCAAATATGTCACGTCCATGGAAGGTGTTGGAAACATTTTTTAGCATATACTCATTGTTTTTGATTTCATAAACAGTTAAATCCCCTAAAAACTTAGCAGCTGGTATTAAAACACCATTGTCTGGCCCTATTAGTATTTGACTTTTGGTTGTTATTATCAAACCTTTTCTATCAGTACCTACCCCTGGGTCTACAACAGCTAGATGCACTGTCCCAATAGGGTAGTATGGTGAAGTGTTTCTTAATATGAACGCTGCTTCTCTTATGTTATGGGGCGTAACATCATGTGTTATGTCAATGATCCTTGCATCTGTTATAAATGATATTACGCCCTTAATTTGAGCGACGTACCCATCCTTTGAGCCGAAATCAGTTAAAAGCGTTATTATTTTCATAACCTATTCCTCAGCGCAATATACAAAATATCTAACTGATTATTTAATATAGCGAATAAAGCGGGTTTTTCGCAAAAGTATTTATGTAAGAACTATGTATAATATAAAGGATGGAGAAATTAGTTAAAACCAAGTATGATGAAAAGGATATCGAAATTTTAGCGGATTTATGGGAGAAAAAGAGTAATAAGTCTATGAAATGCCCGAAATGTGGGGGAAACCTTGTTTTAGTACAAGTTGAACCTGTGTCTGATGCTGAAAGTGCTTATGTACCTTATGATACAGTTATCGAGTGTACGTATTGTCCTTTTAGTCTACATGTTGAGTCGTTTACGATACTTGGTAGTGTAAAAAATTTTGATGAAGAAAACGTTGAGTTAGCCAGCTGGTCCCCCAGTGGAAGCAGGGTTATATCAAAATATGAACATACCCTCAATTCTGATACTCTTAATAAGTTGAAGAAGTCTGGTGAACTTGTAGAGTTTTTGGTTGTAAACAAGCAGGTTATTCAGATAATCGGATAAAAAAAAAGATTATACGGGGAGACATACTTCATTTTTTTAAAAAATGGTTAGTAGATTTTGGCATATTTGCACAAAATGTTTATATATTGGGAGAAACAAAGATAGTTGTATAGGGGAAGTTTATGGGAAAGAAAAACGCGGTTCTAAGGAAAAACATCCCAGATGAGATACCTATAATCTGGGTTAATGTGGTTGAGTCTTACTCCTAGGTGTACATAATCCCCTCATAATTTTTTGGTGTCCTTTTTTTACCTGTAGTTTTATGTTTTATGAATTTCTTTTGATGTTTTTTACCTATGAAGCTAAAATCGTGTCTGAGTAGGCGTATGTATGTTTTATCTGGTAATGGCTCTAGTCTTAGTATTCCTTTGCTTTGGAGTTTTTGTAAAAACCTCATGATAGTTGTTTTTGGTAGGTGTAAAATTTTCTCTAGGTCATTTACTGTTACTGGATAGGTTTTTAGTAATATTTTTATGATCTGTTCATCTATTGTCCCAGTTGTTATTTCAATCATCGATCAAAAAAAGTTTTTGGGTTACATACATTCATAGGCTCTTACGCCTTTTTTGTCGTTTTTAAACATTTTTTTTACATCATCATGCATCTCAGGTGGGTATCCCTCTGGGAACTCTATGCATCCTTTGCAGACTTCGAAACCTATAGCTTTTTTCAAACCATCTATGCTTATGTATCCTAGTGAGTCTGCACCTATTTCTTTGGCTATTTTTTCCCATGATTTGATGCTACCATCCTCGTTCCGGGCTATGAACTCTTTTCTGCTTCTCATATCAATTCCTAGGTAGCATGGTGCTATTAGTGGCGGGCAACCTATTCTTACGTGTACCTCTTTTGCTCCAGCGTCTTTTATGCCTCGAACGATTTTTCTTATGTTTGTTCCTCTTACTATGGAATCATCTATTAGGATAACACGTTTTTTTTCTAGAACAGAACGCAAGAAAGATAAACCCTCTGATACAACCTTGTCTCTACTTTCCTGTGTCTGCTGTATGAATGAGCGTTCATCCTTGTCCTTCATTATACCCTCATCAATTGGTATACCTGATTCCTTTGAGAAACCTAAAGCGTATCTTCTACCAGATTCAGGTACTGGGACTACTATGTCTGCATCAACTGGTTGTTCCTGCGCAAGTAAACGCCCTATCTCTTCTCTTGTTTTATGTATAGATCGATCATTTATACGTGAATCAGGTTTCGCGAAATACACAAACTCGAACATACATGGCATCTCCTGTTTTTTTACTATTTGCTTCTCATAAATGTTCCCGTCTTTATCGATGACTACAATTGATCCACCTAGCACATCTTTTACGTACTCGAAGTTGATTTTCTTGAAAACCCTAGTCTCAGAGGCGAGGCAGTACATGCCATTAGATTTACCAAGTACTAGAGGCCTGATTTTACGTGGGTCGGTCACAGCAAAAAGAAACGGTGCCTCACCTGAGTCGGCAATAAATAAAACAGAGTAACTACCCTTGACCTTGTGCATAACGTTTTCACATGCCTTAAAAATCGTTTCAACAGTCAACTCTTTTTTATAAAGCTCATCTGCCATAGGTAGAAGAAGCCACTGTATATCACATTCTGTCCTAGGTTGTCTTTTAGTGGTTTTACTTAACTCCAAGCAGTTGTATATATTACCGTTATGAACCGCTGCTAAAAAAGGGTTTACAAGGTACTCTGGTTGCGCATTCCTCTTCAACGACTCAAGATCATCCATACCAGCTGTGGAATAACGTGTGTGCCCAATACCTATATTCCCGGGTTTATTGATCTTTTTTTCTTCATTAAAAACATCTCGAACCAAACCAGCATCCTTAGTCACATGAATGTTACCATCATAGGTGAGCATACCAGCAGATGACTGACCACGATGCTGAATAGAAAACAAACTATGATAAATAAGCCGAGAAACAGGTTTTCCCCCAATAATACCAACAATACCACACATTACAAACAGGGGAATAAAACAAGCATTATTTATAGATTATTTAAAAAAAGTTTAAAAAAAAAAGAAAATAACTACAGGAACCTCCCTTTTTTGTAAATCAACTCACCATCAGCATAAACCTCACCGTTCTTTCTAAGATCACACATCATATCCCAATGTAGACTAGACTTGTTTTTACTACCAGTCTCAGGATAACCACTACCAACAGCTATGTGTATCGTACCGCCAATCTTCTCATCAAACAACGTGTTTTTTATGTACCGTTTAATACCCTGGTTCATACCAAAGGCGAACTCACCGATTCTACGTGAACCATCATCCATGTCTAACATTGTATGTAAAAATTTTTCTCCCTTGGAAGCTTTGGCTTTGACAACAACCCCTTTTTTGAACCACAGCTGGATATCATCAACCTCACGTCCACCATGTGATGCTGGAAACGAATAACTAATGAAACCATCTGCAGAATTCTCAATAGGACCAGTAAAAATCTCCCCATCTGGGAAATTCTCTTTACCATAACAGTTAATCCATTTTCTACCAGCAACAGAAATGGTCAGATCAGTGTCTTCTGCTACAACACGGATCTTCTTTTTAGTGTTCAACATCTTCCTTATTTTTTCTTGTTCCCTGTAAACTTTTTTCCAATAACCAATCGGGTCTTTTGCATTAACATGAGCTGCATTAAAAATGAAGTTCTCGTATTCATCAAGTGACATCTCGGCATCCTGAGCTGCAGCATTAGTCGGGTACTCTGTGAGACACCACCTAAGCTCTTTTTTAGCGGCTCTATCTAAAAATATGTCATGTATCTCTCTATGAGCAACACTACTTATCGCCTGTTTTTTTGGGTCAACATTAGTCATACTACGTGTATTAGTTGGGCTTATAATAGAAAGCTGTGCATCGATATTTTTGATCTCAAACTTTGAAATCGGTGAAACATATTTCAGTTGTTTTTCAGAAGAGTATTTATAGAATATCTCGCTGAGGCCATCGATACCAACCCTTGCATAGGGGTTTGCGCCAACCTCTATAGCTTGTTTGTAAACCTCTTTTATCAAAGGTGCAGCAAGGATGCCACCTGATATAACAAACAAATCATCTTTCTTCAATGCCAATGAATGGTTTACCAATATATTTGCATATTTCTCCAAACGTCTGTCAATCATAAAGAAACCCAGAAAACGGAAACAGCTGAAATGATAAAAGTGTTTCCTAAACTGATTAGATGTTTTCCCAGTCTTTCAAAACAGACTCCCATCTATATTTTTTGATTGCATCGATTTCTTCTATTTTTCTAACGATTTTTTCATAACCTTTCATCAATGTACGCGTAGAGACCTTTACAATGAAATCATATTTACCTGATGTGGCTGATACGTGTGTAACACCACGTATGCTCCACAACTTATCCATTGTCTCTCTAAGAGGATAACCTGGTTTAACAGTTATGAAAATATATGCTTTTACTGCTGTGAGAGCAAAAGAAATAATTCCCATCATAATGAGTATCATACCAATGACTTTAATCAATAGCATTACTGGTTCCATTGACAATTCAGTGATGTAACCAAAATGCAGGAGAATAATGGTGAATGGTATAGCGAAAATAATTGTTGATGCACGGATCGCATTGTTAACACTAGCTTTACCTAAACCAAGAGATCTTATATAGAATACATAAGCGAAAAACGTTGTCCCCATCGTAGCAGCAAGCAACATAAAATAATGCGGGTCAAGGGAGACTGTGATAGCTGTGAGGAGATGGTTACTTGAAGTAAATATATCTTTGAAGAAGAGTATCGCAGCTGTGAAAACGCAGGTGAATATAACATTCCATAGTCTAATATTAATGGAATCATTTGGTTTATTGTTAATTTTCATAAGTTTTAGTTTACGCTGGTAAATCGAAAAAATAGCCCATGTTGGGTTTAAGACGATAAAAACGATGAGGATAGAGATAAAGTCAACTTCACCTGTTAAACTAATTGATGCAAGAATCGCACCAAATGCAACAATAACTGATGATTGAACTTCAACAAGCGTAGGAACATCTTTTTCAGTTATAGATTCCATGAGCAGTAGATATAAAATAACGATCTGAGAAAAAGAAAGGATGACCGAAGGATCCTGCACTGTTGAGACAATTGCGCAATACCCAACTGTGTTGATAGCATTCATAAGCCCTGCGACAACATTGTATTTCAGCTCATGCTTTTTAATGAGACGTAAACGTTTAAAAGAAGGGTCAATAATTTTGGACCCAATACTTTTTTTCCGAAAAGGAATCGAAAGAATCAGTGTTACCAAAAGAGCGATGAACACTCCTATAAAAAAGAGGGAAAATGCAAACGCCCAAGGATCATGTTGAAACGCTGGTTGGGCACCAACAAAGCTGTCGAGGCTTGTGACTGCTGCAGCAATAAAAGCAGAAGTAAAAGCTAATGTGTAAAATAGGTATTTTTTTCTTATTATCATGGTCTAGTCTCATGATAATGTTATTTCTTTCTCTATAATCTGGGTTGTTGTCTTAGTTACACCATCTATCATCTGAATTTTATCTGTCACATCCAGTAGTTCCTCTAGGTTTTTCACCTGCGCACGAACAACTATGTCATACTCCCCTGCGATAACCGATATTTTTGCAATGTTTTCGATTTTTCTCATTTCTTTTATTGCTTTATCTGTTTTCCCTGGTTGCATTGTTATAAGTATGTAGGCGCTTATCATAATTTATTCCCACCTTAGTTTTTCTCGGCGCAAATATTAAACCAAGTTATAAAGGTATCTATACTAGGTTATATATGGGTAATTGTTTGATAGTATTAAAATAGTGTTATCTGATTAAGGGAGGTTGTTTATGACACAGATATCTGAAGCAAAACTGGGAAAAACTACAGAGCAAATGAAGATGGTTGCAAAAAATGAGAGGATAGATTTGGAAACAGTTCGGAGAAGGGTTGCATCAGGCCATATTGTTATTCCTTTTAACCCAGTTCATTCACCGGAGTCACTTGGCATAGGCAAGGGTTTGAGGGTAAAGGTTAATGCGAACATAGGGACATCAAGGGAGTACTGTGATATCAAGGAAGAGGTTGAGAAAGCAAAAATTGCTGTTGAAGCAGGTGCGCATGCTGTGATGGATCTGTCAACCGGTGGTGATCTTGATAAAATTCGTTTATCACTGATTAAAACAGTTGATGTACCTTTTGGTACAGTCCCGGTTTATCAAGCTGGTATAAAAGCTATTGAGAAACATGGTTCTATTGTTGAGATGACTGAGGATGACATGTTTAACTCTTTTGAAAAACATGGTAAACAGGGTGTGGATTTTGCTGTTGCCCATGTTGGAGTAACCATGGAAAGTGTTGAACGTTTAAAAAGACAGAAACGTCTTATACCAATGGTTTCTCGTGGCGGAGCTTTTCATATGGCCTGGATTCTGCATAACAAAAAAGAAAACCCACTGTACAAAAACTTTGATTATCTTCTTGACATAGCAAAAAAATATGATATGACTCTTTCACTCGGGGATGGTATGCGGTCTGGCTCGTTGTATGATTCCAATGATCGCGCTAAATTCCAGGAGCTACTAATCATTGGTGAGCTTGTTGAAAAAGCTAGAGAAAGAGGTGTACAAACTATGGTTGAAGGACCAGGTCATATGCCTCTCAATGATATCCAAGCTAATATTCAGGTGATGAAAACAGTTACAAGAGATGCACCATATTTTGTTCTGGGGCCGCTAGTTACTGATATAGCACCTGGTTATGATCATTTTGTTGGCGGGATCGGTGGTGCACTTGCTGGTTTTTATGGTGCTGATTTTCTCTGTTACGTGACACCAGCGGAACACTTGTGTTTACCTGATAAAAACGATGTTAGAGACGGAGTTATTACAGCTAGAATAGCTGCGCATGCTGCGGATCTAGCAAGAGGCATAGACAGGGGCGTTGATGCGACTTTTAGTAAAGCGCGTGAGAATCTAAACTGGAATAAAATGTTTGAGATTTGTATAGATCCTAAAAAAGCTAGAGAATACAGGAAGAAAAGGTTGCCTGTAGAGGATACAAAAGCTTGTTCTATGTGTGGGAAACTCTGCGCAATTGAAATCGTAAAAAAATATATAAAACAGTAAATAGGGAGAGATATAAACTTTTTCAGGAGGAAAATAAGGGCGTTGTCCGAATAATAGTGAGGTGAAAAGTAAAAATTATATTGACTCAACATAAAAAAAATACATTTATTTAGTCATTAACCCTCATTTTATAAAGTAAAATTAGGGGTTCTCTATACTAAATCTCATCCACTTGATATAACCTAGATTAACAATAAGACCTGATAATTCTAAACATCCAGTTCAATTATATCACTATTTCAGCTAGCTTCTACAGGAATTAGTAGTGGCTCACCCAAAAGAAATGATGCCTTCACCTTGTTTAACACTAGGAGATCATAACATATCACTTTCAAACGTAATTCCTTATTCTGCAGATCATCTCTTCTAGAAGATAATACGTATCCGAGGCGTTGTTTCTCAGCACCTATCACAGCTTC
>JARYMC010000021.1 GCA_029907305.1 Candidatus Thermoplasmatota archaeon | reverse complement strand
ACTTTAACTGATGGTGCTGGTGAATTTACTATTTATAAAGTCGGTGATCTTAAAACCCACATAAATGCAACATTGCAAAATAATAAACCTGAGGAGGGTAATCGAACACTTGGTACTTTTAACATAAATTATCCTGATTTCACTGTTATACCTGCTACTATATACGTAGGTGAATCAAACTTGATAAGCATTACTGCAAAGGACTACGAGAATAAACCAATTGAGGGTATTTACCTTACTGTTGTCTCCTCAGTACCTGGTATTCTTGCAGCTCGACCTGATCCTGTAAAAACAGATGAAGACGGTTATGTTGAGCTCAGTTTGAATCCATTAGCCAGTGGAAAACTAAATGTAACCATTGCTAGAGACGTTAAATACGAGGACGGTAAGTTAAACTGGACCGACGCAGTGATAACAGATACATATATCACTGCAACAATTCGAAAAACAATGACGCTAAACCATCCACCAACAGTTGAAGAAGCCGAGGAATTCACTGTCGAGGCATTATACAAGGGTGTTCGAATAACTGATGCAGCAGTGATAATAACATTTGCTGGCGAAACCTACCAGACCACAAACGGTGTGATTGAAATCACAGCACCAACTGTGACAGATACATATGATTGGAAGATAATAGCAAACGCGGAAGGCTACACACAAGATGTGACATCCTGGATAAAAGTCATCAACAAACCCAACTTGTATATATCAATAGCAGAGAAAACATGGAAATCTGGGACAAAATACGTTGTGAAACCCTACGCAGATGATGGCACATATGGTATAACTGTAACACTAAAAGATGCTAGCGGCAACGTAGTAGACACCCAGACAGCTGGACCAGACGGGGCAACATTCACAGCACCAAACGTTAAACAAAAAACAACATACACAATAAGTGCAACAAAAACAGGATACGTACCAGCGGAGGAGGTTACAATAACAGTTGAGTCTGCTGGAATACCTGGTTTCGAGCTGTTAACACTAGTAGCAGCCATTGGAGTAGCATTCATACTCCTAAGACGCAGACGAAAATAAAACCAAAAAAAAGAGGGATATAAACAAATATTCCCTCTCTAAAACCTCTTTTTTTTTTAATTAGATTTAATTTTTTTTTTCCTTGGTTTTTTTTTTTATAAAATCTTTTTAACCACATCCCCATACACTAATCATTAAATTGGGAGTGAGATATTTATCGTCTTAATAAGCATAGTAATACCCACCCTCAACGAGGAAAAAGGCATAGGTAAAACAATAGATTCTATAAACAGAAAATATTTTGAAAAAAACAACTGGGACCTAGAAATCATAGTAGTTGATGGGGACTCAAAAGACAAAACCAGGGAGATAGCAGAAAACCGGGGGGCAAAAGTAATACTGGAAAAAAGAAAAGGCTACGGTAGAGCCTATAAAACAGGTCTACCACAGGCAAATGGTGACATAATTGTCACAGGAGATGCTGATGCAACATACCCTTTTGACAAAATACATGAGTACATAAAACTTCTAATAGACGAAAACCTTGATTTTATAACAACAGATCGTTTCTCAAATATAAAACATGGTTCTATGACAATAAAACATCGTTTCGGAAACCTTATCCTAGCAACAACCATGCGTATACTATACTTTATAAATATCAAGGACTCCCAGTCAGGTATGTGGATATTCAAAAAAGATGCTTTAAACAAGATACAACCAATAGAAGACTTCGATGATGGTATGGCTTTTTCAGAGGAAATAAAAATAGAGATGTTTACAAACAAAAAGCTTAAATGCAGGGAGATACCATCAACACTATACATCAGGGAGGGTAAGGCTAAGCTTGAGAGTTTCTCAGATGGCTGGAAAAACCTGAAATATTTGTTTAAAAAGAGGGTGAAATGGAGACATTAATGCTAATATGGTTTTTCCTACTAGGGGTGATAGTAGGCGTGATAATAGGTTTAACACTGGTTTATAGAACAGCGGTGTTACCACTACATAGAGAGATAGAAAAACTATCAGAGAAAATAAAATCTTTATCAACCAAAAACGACAACCCAAAAGAAAAAACCGGGGGAGAACTATGAGTCAATTATTATTTTTTCTATCTCATCTTTTAAAACCCTGCTTATAACCATGCCATCTACTCTGCCTCTTAGCTCCTTCATCACAACACCCATGATAGGACCAAGAGAGTCCCTGCCCCTCTGTTTTATGAAATCTTTTCTCTCAGAAACAACCCTTCTAACAACCTCTACAACATGTTCCTCATCTGTTGAACATAAACCACACATCTCAGCTGCTTTATCAACAGAGACACCCCTGTTCTTCAAAACATATCTAAGAACCTCAGGCACCGCCTCCTTAGAGAATTTACCAGCTTTTAAAGACAAAAAAACATCAACCAACAAACTATTATCGATAGTATCAGTGTCCAAACCCTGTTTCTGCAGCTCAGAGAACGTGTTCAAAAACGTGCGTGTAACAACGTTTTTTAGATCAGGAAACCTTTTGACAAAGACTTCGAAATCGTTTTCATAACCACTAGCTAGAATCTGCCTTGTCTGCTCATCATTAAGCCCATAGTCTCTTATAAAACGTTTGTGTTTCTCCTCAGGCAACTCAGGTAGATTCTTTTTTATCCTCTCAAGATGTTCTTTTGTCACCCTGATCGGTGGCACATCTGTCTCAGGGTACATACGCGCCGCACTAGGTAGTGGCCGCATATACTCTGTTGAATCATCCTGCAAAGCCCTCCTAACCTCCTCTGGCACGCCATCCAATGTTTTAAACGCCCTATCAATAACAGCTTTTATAGCAACATCAACAACGTTTTCTTTACCCATAGCTATAACAAAAGCATTATAACCCTTGACACCCAAAATCTTCTTTATCTCTTCTACCTCCCTGTTTTCTATACCATAACCTGGTAACTCATCACTATGCAATATACCACCTATACCAGATGCCATCTTAGCATATACTGCAAGCTCTTTACCAAGCCTTGTGTCTGGTTGTCTAAGCAAACCAGAGAAACCAGGTAACCTAAACCCCTTAGCACAACCATTATCACTAAGAAGTTTTTTTACAATATTGGATCTACAGTCTTTAAACAAACCTGTTAAATCAACGATTTCTATGTCTTCCATATCCTCAGGTTTTATTCTTCTAAGAAGTGTTTCTCTGATTTCAATTAAACCAAGCTGCCTGAGCACCTCTTTTTCTGCAACAGGCGTGATAGAGCTAAGTGACTGTATACCTTTTATCTCAACACGAGCCCCACCGGAGATTGAAACATTCAAATCCTGCCTGATAGTCCCAAGACCACGTTTAACCCTACCAGTAGCATGCATCAGAAGCCCTATACGCTCAGCAACCTCACGGGCATGAACAGGGTTTTTGATATCAGCATCGGTAGCTATCTCAACCAATGGTATACCAAGCCTATCAAGACCATAGTTAACAAGCTTACCTTTCTCCTCGATCTTCCTAGCAGCATCCTCCTCAAGAGCAATAGTCTGAATACCAACACCATCTATCCTCCCATTCATAGCCACCAGAGCAGTCCTCTGGAAACCACCAGTGTTAGAACCATCTATAACAATCTTCCTCATAAAATGGATTTCATCAACAGGCCTAGCACCAAAAAGAACAGCCATAGTCAAACAAATATCAACCGCCTCAGCATTCACCATATGCGGAGGCTCCTCATCAGCCTCAACAAGACACGTTGATTTATTAGATGCTGTGTAAAGAAAACACCTGTTCCTAACAGCCTCAGCAACCGCAGCCCTATCCACATCACCCATCTCACTCTGAGTAGGCCTAAGAAAACGCTCAAAAGAATAATCAACATCCTCAGTGATCACAGACTGACAATTACAAAAAAGTTTATGTGTGTCAAGCTGCTGATGTATCTCAAGCCCTGCCCTGAAACCTATTTTTTCGTAATCCATACCAAACATAGATGATGGTAATAAACTATAGTTTAATTATTGTTACTACCAAAAAAAAAAACAAAAAAAAAAACTGTTTTTTTTTATCCTACAACAGATGTCTCCCGCACAATCTTCTTATCCTTAAACCTACTCAGATTCAAACTAAGCAAAACATCAGGTGTTTTATGGTCAACAATGAGATCAACCAGAAGCTTTGAAACCATAGGTGATAGCATGAAACCATGCCCACTGAAACCATTACACTGAATAAAACCTTTAACCCCGTTGGTCTCACCAAGTATAGGCCTAGCATCAGGGGTAACATCATAAAAACCTGTCCAATGCCTAAGCATATTAACATGCTTCAAAACAGGGGCATACCTAGTAATAGTCCTAGCCATATGCTGCATAAAAGACATAGTAGGCATAGTCCTATAACCACTACGCTCCTCAGGAATAGGTATACCACCAACAATCTGCCCCTCACGCTGCTGACTAAAATAAACACCATCCCTAAATGATATAACCATAGCCTCAAAAACAGGTTTAAGACGCTCAGTAGCCATAATCTCCTTACGGAAAGGAACAATAGGCAGATTTACACCAACCATCTCAGCAACAGCCTTAGAATCAACACCAGCAGCGTTGACAACCACACTAGTCTTAACCACACCTTTATCTGTCACAACTGCGTTAACCTCCCTGTTTTTTGTTTTAAGACCAACAACCCTCGTATAAGTGTTTATCTCAGCCCCATATCTCCTAGCAGCATCAGCATAAGCAAAGGTTGTTTTAAAAGGGTTAGCATGACCATCAGTCGGACAAAAAGTCGCACCAACAACACCAATACCATCAACATCTAAAATAGGTACAACATCGTTTATCTCACCAGGCTTTAATATATCAACTTTGAGACCAAGTGAACGCTGCATAGCCACATTCCTCTCAGCCTGACGCATCTCATCGTCATCATGAACAACAATAAGGTAACCACCCTGACGGAACTCAATATCCTGACCAAGCTCCTTACTAAGTTTCTCAAAAATCCTCACACTATTAATAGCAAGCTCAGCATTCTCCCTAGTAGACCATTGTTGCCTGATACCAGCACCACATGCACCAGTAGCACCAGAGGTCAAATATTTTTTTTCAACAACCACAACATCCAAACCTTTCTTGGCGAGACCATAGGCTAAAGAACAACCGTTAACACCACCACCGATAATGACAACATCAGCCTTGCTCCTCATTTTCCTTCACCAGCAAGGGTACCAAGAGAAACAGGGACAAGAGGAGGCCTAGATGTCTGCAGAGCAGCCTTAGGAACCTTTTTACCAGTCTTCCTCTCAAGTATCTTCATAACAATCTGGATGCACACACGACCCTGACAAGGACCCATACCTATCCTAAGTTTCTTACGTAACTCCTCAAGATCAGTATAACCCTCATCAATAGCCTTCAACACATCCTCCTCAGATATATCCTCGCATCTGCAAACTATGCTCCTCTTCTTTCCCCTCATCTTTCAACCCTTATATTCCTAACATCCATACCAAGTTTTTCATCAACCTCAACTGTTACAACCATTGTTTTACCATTTTTAACAACACGTTTAACCAAACCAAATCCTCTTTTTTTACCGGTTCTATCAAGCACATGAACATTTTCACCAACAACTGGAACAGGTAGAAACTCATATGGTAAAGTTATCAAGGCTTTACCATCTTTTATCTTCACAACAAAAATAGCGAGACCAGGGCAAACACCAACACATTTACCACAACCTGTACATTTATCATAATCATTAACTGGAACAGCATTAATATCCTTCATAGAAATAGCATTAACTGGACAAGTGTCAACACAAGGGTTACAGGGTATTTCTTGTACACACTCCAAAATAGCCACACCCTTCTCAAGCTGTTTTTTAGAAGGCAACCTGAGATCAGATAGTGATAAAACACCGGTTTTCTCGTAAACCTTCATCTTCTTTTCCCCATTAAAACAGATATCTTGTTTTTCGCAGCCCTTGGTTTCTCACCAAAAGGACCACCCCTCAGCTTATCAAGCTCCTTGTGGTACTGCTCCAACAACTTTTGATTCTCTCTCCTTTTATGACCAAGTAGCATGGCTGCTGAAAGACCAGCTATTTTACCCTCAATCATAGCTGTAGAAGCCTCCTCTATACCAGATGAGTCACCAGCAACATAAACACCTTTAACCGTGGTCTGCATAGAATCATCATGAAGAGCAACATAACCACCAGCCTCAGGTATAAACTCGGTCTCAACACCTATCTGAGAAAGCAACCTTATAGCTGGTGTTAAACCAACAGCTAAACAAACAGTGTCACACACAACTTTTTCTTCAGAACCAGGGATAGGCTGCCATTCCTCATCAAGATCAACAACAACAGCACCCTCAACCCATTCTTTACCATAGACCTCTTTTATCGACCGAGAAGTCTGAATAGGGACACCGCATCTACATAGTTTAGCAGCATGAACATGATAACCACCGATAACTGGTGCAGCCTCAACAACCCGATCAACCTCTACACCAGCCTGCAGCAACTGATAAGACACAATGAGACCAACGTTACCAGCACCAACCATAAGAACTCTTTTACCAGGTTTAACACCATAAACATTCATAAGAGTCTGAACAGCACCAGCACCATAAACACCAGGTAGATCATTACCAGGGAACAAAAGCATGTTCTCCATAGCACCACAAGCGATTATAACAGAGTCACAATCAACCTCATACAAAACACTACTGTAATCACGTCGTCTCTCCACAACACCAAACCTATGTTTTTTATCACCCTCATAATAACCAATTACAGTGGAATCAGTCATAACCCTTACTCCACCTTTTTTTTCTAGCTCCCTAAGCTCTTCCTCCAACTCTTTCGCTATAACAATACCCCTAGTACCAGCTTTCTCCTGCTTGGAACCAAAAAACTTATGAGTCTGCTTAATCAGTTGCCCACCAACAAACTGGTTCTCATCAACAACCAAAACCCTAACACCATGTTTCGCACCCTCGATAGCAGCACACATACCAGCAGGCCCAGCACCAACAACAAGCAAATCAGTTTCAATTTTTTTCTTAGGATCACCAACAAAAACTGCATCAGGGAGATCAGCTAGTTTATCCTGCATCTCAACATAAACACCCTCTCTAAGAGGCGCTATACAGGTTCTAACATTCGGAACACCATCAACCCTCATAAGACAAGAAGAACATTTACCAATCCCACAGAAAAACCCACGGGGGCTATTATACCTAAGACTAGTACTAAGTTTTTTAACACCAACCGCATGCAAAGCAGAGGCTATAGTATCCCCTTCTTCACCAAAAACCTTTTTTTTGTTAAAAAAGAAAGGAATCTTTTTTCTCTCCCTAAACTCTATTATCGGATGGTTTCTTATTCTCAGAACAACCCCCGCCCCTGGAATACTAAACCATTTTTTAAAACTAGCGGGTTTTTTTTATGTAATCTGAACATCTTTTATAGAATGATGTCTACTAGCTAGTTTACGGATAACATCAATGTTTTTACCATCTTTACCTATTATCTTGGATTTATCACTAACCTCAACCACAACCCTAGCAACAACTGATTCCCCTTCAACCTCAAACTCAACCTTTTTTATCTTATAGGGTTTACAGAGATTAATAATAAACTTTTCCCTATCAGAATCAAACTCAACAAATTTTATACTTTTTTTAAAAAGACTACGTAACCTCTGTAAATTTTTAGCCTTAGCACCTATAGCTACACCCAGCTGACCTTTTTTTACAATAAAAATGAGTTTATCATCAACAACCATACAATCCATTATATCAGCTCTTGTAACATTACTAGCCATGTTTATATACTGCATAACCTGGTTGGAAAACATTATCTCAGACATAAAACAAATTTAACCCCATAAATTAACCCCATAAATTTTTTTTATTTTTTTCAAATAGCTGCATTATATGAGACCCACCATCATCCAAAACAGCAAAAACAGAAACAGCAAATGTTTTACCACACGCGGCACCAAGATCCACTGAGCTGGAACCATAGTTGTAAACAGGTATTTTTTTCTCATCAGCCATCTTGCTTATATCAGATGAAAACGGACAGTTTTTTGCTATAACAACAAGTCTTGCTTTACCATCTCTTATAGCTATCTGTGTCTGCCTAGCACCAATCTTAACCTTACCCTTTTTTACAACATTCTTTAAAACTTTGTCAACATCCACCATATTTTTTTTAGCTCCCCTTTTTCTTGCTTTTCATCTGCATAACAAGCTCAACAGCACCTGTACCAAGGTTAACAGGTTGACCAACTATAATGTTTTCTGCTACACCACCCAGTTTATCTACCTCACCTTTCCTACTAGCCTGCAAGAGATGGTTGACAGTGATCTCAAAAGCAGCTCTTGACAGCACAGATTCTTTCTCAGCACTCACACCATGTCTACCAATGGCTCTTATGGTACCATCAGCTGTCATCACATCAGCAACAAGCATTATATGGCGCATATCAACGTTTAAACCCTGCTCCATAAGCGTACTATATGCCTCCTGTATTATCATGTTACGAGCAGCCTCTATACCTAGTACTTTACCAACTGCTTGTATATCATTGGTTGTAGTCCTATATGGATCAACACCCTCTATTTCCAAAACTTTTTCGAGGTTGCTCCCCTCACTGTATATAACATATCCTTCACCAGGTTCTTTCCTAATGATGATACGTTTTATGCCATCTATGCCACTAACCTTAAGGTTTTTTAGTGTCTCACCAATATCCAGAAGGTTCTTGTAGCTAGGCTCCTCTAAGGAGAGTTTTATTTTCTCTTTTTCAACCTTTGCGTCTACACCACGTATTTTTTTAACACACTCTAGCAGCTGATCAATTGTGAAACCCTTCTTTTTCATTGTTTTCTCATCAGGGTTGATGTATATAACGAGGTTACTTATATCTGTCTCTATATCAGCTACGTCCATAAGCCTCGTTATCTCTATCTGGTTAGCAACCTGTTTTGCTAGCTCAGGGTTCAGCCTATATGCGTCTCTTAGATATATGTTCATCATAGGCGTAGAAGGCGTTGACCTAGCATCAACAATTTCAATCAGACGAGGTAAACCTAGTGTGACATTAATCTCAGCTACACCAGCGTAGTGGAACGTCCTCATGGTCATCTGGGTACCAGGCTCCCCTATGCTCTGCGCACCAACTATACCACATGCCTCAAAAGCATCTATCAGGTTTCTGTTGTAATCCTCTAAAGCCTTTGATACAATGTTTTTTAGTTTTGATTCTAGTTCTTTTTTCCCAGCAACCTTTGATATAATATCATCGATCACAGAACGAGGTAGAAATCTACCATCAAGTATTTTTTTTACATCCGCCCTTAATTTTTTTATCTCAGCTGGTTCCTCAGGAATCTCTGCTATTTCAACCTTTTTTTCCACAGGCTTCTTTGATGTTGTTTCTATTTCTTCTTTTTTTTCAACCTCTTTTTCTATCTCTTTTCGTAGGGTTTTCTTCGCTTTGGCTTTAATTTTCACAGGTTTCCTAACAACAGTTTTCTCTTTTTTCACCTTCTTTTTTACCACTTTCTTGATTGTTTTTTTCTTTTTATCAGCCATCAGATCCTACCCTCCCTTGCATCAGCTATGATACGGTCAACATCCACAGCATCTCCACCAAAGCTTTTGGTAGGATCAACACCGTCCTCACCATAGATGAACTGTATTATCTCACCACCAGCATGTCTAACGGTACCATCGCTCTCAACCTTTAGGTCCTCAAGAGCGTTGATTAAACGCCTCTGCATATAACCTGATCTGGATGTACGAACAGCTGTGTCAACAAGACCCTCTCTACCACCCATTGAGTGGAAGAAATATTCTGTTGGGCTAAGCCCGCTTTTGTAACTTGATGCAACAAAACCTTTTGCGCTCGCACCAAGATCCCCTTTTCTGAAATGAGGCAGGGTTCTGTACTGGTAACCCCTATGTATTCTTTCTCCTCTAACAGCTTGTTGTCCAACGCAACCTGACATCTGCGAAAGGTTAAGCATAGAGCCTCTTGCACCTGATTTAGCCATTATAACAGCGCTGTTGTTCAAACCAAGGTGTTTACCCGCTATCTCACCAGCCATGTCCCTTGTTTTACCTGTTACACGCATTATCTCCATCTCAAGTGTCTCCTCAAGGCTACGCCCAGGTAGTGATTCCAGCTCCCCGTTCTCATATGCCTTAACCAGGTAGTCTATCTTTTTCATAGCCTTGTTTAAACCTTCGTTTATCTGCGCTATAGCCTCAGATGGTATATCCTCATCATCTATACCGGTTGTGAAACCAAACATTGTAACAGCTGCTATCCCAAGTTTTGTCACCTTGTCTATAAATTCTCTACCAGCATCCATACCATGCTCTCTTATTATCCTATCAAGTATACGTCCTTTGAAGGCGCCTATGCTGTTTTCATCTATCGCACCCTGTTTAAGCACACCGTTTTTTATTATAACATAAGCGTTATTCGGGCATTTTGGAGCCTGGCATACATCACAGTTAAAACATGTTTTAGCTTTGTACTCAAGGTTTATATCCTCTGGTAAAAGTGTGCTGAAAATATCAAGCCCGCTAACATATTTTTTACCGTTTTCTTCTATTGTTTTAAGTGTTTTTCCCTTGTAACCAATTGATGATAGTATCCGTGATGCGCCCTCAATTGGTATCCTCCTGTCCTTGTATGTGAGCAAAAAACAACCTGTTATATGATCATGTATCCCACCTATGATTGCTCCGCCGAATCTCGGTGAAAGGATGTTTTCTTGCACCTTCATGAGGATCTCAGCCTCTGCCTTCGCCTCTTCACCCTGCAGTATGTGCAGGTTCATTTCATCCCCATCAAAATCAGCGTTATAAGGCGGGCATACACTAAGGTTAAACCTGAATGTTTTAGGTGGCATAACCCTAACCCGGTGTGCCATCATTGACATACGATGGAGTGACGGCTGACGGTTGAAAAGAGCTAGATCCCCATCCATAAGCTGCCTCTCTATTATGGCACCAACCTCTATTTTCTCAGCAACCTCACTAGCATTTTTTTCAGTAACCTTTATCCTCTGCTTCATACCCTCTGTTTCTTTTATAACATAGTTTACACTAGGTCTGTATTCACTCGTATCCTTAGGCGTCTTATCTGATTTTTGTCTCACAAGTTTTTTACACCATTCAATGTTATGTGGCGTCACCCTAACTGGTAATGTTAACTCCTGGGCTATCTCTATTGGTACACCAACCTCGTTTATACTAAGGTTTGGATCTGGTGATATAACTGTTCGAGCTGAAAAGTTAACACGTTTACCTGACAGGTTACTCCTGAAACGCCCTTCTTTACCCTTGAGTCTCTGCGCCAAGGTTTTAAGCGGCCTACCTGACCTATGACGAGCAGGGGGTATACCAGAAGTCTGGTTATCAAGATACGTTGTTATATGGTACTGTAAAAGCTCCCATAAGTCTTCTACTATAAGCTGCGGTGCACCAGCATCCCTGTTCTCCTGAAGCCTCTGATTGATTCTTATCACATCAACTAGTTTATGAGTTAAGTCATCCTCAGAACGCTCACCTGACTCCAATGTAACAGATGGGCGCACAGTAACAGGTGGAACAGGTAAAACAGTTAAAACCATCCACTCAGGTCGCGCTGCCTTCCTGTTTATATCCAAAAGTGGTAGATCCTCATCAGATATTTTCTCAAGCCATTCTCTGATCTCAGATGGCGTAAGTTTTTTACCATTCTCCCTAATAGATGTTGGTTTATCTAAATCAATTTTACCTACTTCTCTACCACAACGCGGGCATTTTTCAATTTTCTCACATTCTTTTATAACCATTTTTAAAAGATATGATGTGTCTCTACCCTCTCGCTCTAGTTTAATCAAGTTTTTCATATATTCTTCTTTTTCTTTATCATTTAAAATAAGCCGCCCGCAGTCTCTACATGTTGCACGTAAACAGTTTCTGATGCTTTTCACCAGCCCAACATGTATAACCGGCATAGCTAGGTCTATGTGACCAAAATGCCCTGGGCATTTGTCTTTACCCACTCTGAGACCACAGGTTTTACATCTAAGCCCAGGCTCAATGACCCCTAGTTTCGGGTCCATAAGCCCCATAGCTATAGGGAAACCATCATCATCATATGTATCAGCAGTGATCACCTTTGTCGCACTCATTTTTCTGATTTCATTTGGTGAAAGCAGAGTAAACTCTATGCTGCCGATTTTTTTCGTTATACTTCTTACTCTTTCAGGCATCATCAAACCTCTTCTTCACATAAAATCCTTTTATACAAGTGATTCTAATTTTATCCTAGGTGCTATAACAAGGGATTTTAACTCATCTATCAAAAGTTTGAACGCATAGCTCATCTCAACTGGATAAATATCTGCTTTGTCTCCGCAAATTGGGCAATGTAGTGCACCATGTCTATCAATTATTGCGATATGCCCACAGACGTTACAAACATATTTAACTGTCAGATCTGATTCATCTAGCAGTCTGTCTTTTATAACCATGGATGCACCATGGCCTATGAGGCAGTCACGCTCCATCTCACCGAATCTTAGTCCTCCTTCTCTAGCTCTTCCCTCAGTAGGTTGCCTTGTAAGTATCTGCACAGGTCCTCTTGAACGAGCATGTATCTTACCTGCCACCATATGATGTAGTTTCTGGTAGTATATGCATCCTACGAATATGTCACACTCAAACGTTTTACCAGTCTCACCATTATATAGTATCTCTTTACCATTATGTTTAAAACCGTTTTTAACCAATGCTTTTCTGAGGGCTTCTTCTTGTTCGCCGCTAAAAGCAGTACCATCAACGTATCTACTCTCGATAGCTCCTACTTTACCACCTATCATCTCAAGCACATGCCCAACAGTCATTCTACTAGGTATAGCATGGGGGTTGATTATAAGATCAGGTGATATCCCATATTCGTTGAAGGGCATGTTTTCTTGTTGAACAATTAAACCAATAACCCCTTTTTGACCATGTTTAGAAGCTAGTTTATCCCCGTACTCTGGTATGCGTTCTTCTCTAACTTTTATTTTAACCATCCTTGAACCATTCACAGATTCAGATAGCATAACCTTGTCTACTATACCGCCTTCACCATGCTGTACTGTAACAGATGTCTCTCGTCTTTTCTGTGGTGTGAGAAAATCAGTTGGTTCCTCAAGGAATCTCGGCGGGGAGGTTTTACCGATGAGAACATCAGAGTCTTTAACATCACACTCAGGTGAGATAAGACCATCCTCACCAAGGTTGATGTACATGTCTTCGCTTCTTACACCACGGCAATCAGGATCAGGTATCTCAAAATGATCCTCTTGGCCACCAGGGTAACGTTTTTCCTCGCTACTGTATGTCCTGAAAAAAGTACTCCTAGCCATACCACGCTCTATACTAGCTTTGTTCATAACAAGAGCATCCTCCATGTTGTATCCATGGAATGATAGTACCGCAACTATGAAGTTCTGACCAGCTGGTCTATCATCAAATTTAACATATTTAATCGGATGTGTCTGAACAATTGGCGTCTGAGGATAATGCATCAGATGACCTCTTGTGTCAGGTCTTATCCTGTAGTTTGATGCACCAAAACCTAGGGACTGTTTACCCATTCCAGCACCCATGGTAATCCTAGGAGAGGAATTATGCTCAGGGTAGGGAACAAGAGAAGAACCTATGCCTAGAATGCACATAGGATCAAGTTCCATATGTGTATGCTCAGGTGTTATATCCTCTTCTCTCAGAGCAATCAAAGTGTTTTCTTCCTCCTCAGCATCAATGTATTCCACTATACCATCTTTTATTAGATCACTCCATTTTTTCTTACCACTCTTAAGATCACTCAGGTATTTTTTTGTTAACAGAATTTTACCTTTTTCCACTATCACAAGTGGTCTTCTAAGCCTACCACAATCACAGTTAACAATAACATCATTCGCATCCTCATAATAAGCAACATTAACCTCGATATCCAATAAACCCTTCCTTCTTCTTTCCCTAAGTTTTTGTACAAGTTCTTTACCATTAGGATGCATACCTATTAGGTCACCGTTTAAATAAACCCTTGTGCCAGTTGATTTCTTTGTAATATCCTTTACACCAAGGTCTTTTAAAACACTCTCAACCTCTTTCTCAGGGTAACCCTCTGATATCTCCACTGTTAAAGCAAGGTTTTTCACAAGACCACAGTTAGGCCCCTCTGGCGTCTCATTTGGGCATAACCTTCCCCATTGTGTAGAATGTAGATCACGTGCTTCGAAATGCGGCTGCGACCTAGTCAATGGTGAGGTTACGCGTCTAAGATGACTCAAAACAGCAAGGTTGCTTGTGCGATCAAGTAACTGTGATATACCTGCTCTGCCACCAACCCAGTTACCAGTGGCTAGCGCATGGTGTATCCTCTGGCTTAGTACATCTGAGCGAAGCGACGAGCTTATCCTTATTTCTTTGCCTTTTGCGTGTATCCTCTCGATCTGATATTTCAAATCTTTGCAAAGTGCTGTGAAAGCAACCCTAAAAAGATCCTCCATAAGGTCTCCAGCTAGTTTCAAACGCTTGTTTGCATAATGATCCTTATCATCTTCCTCCCGTTTCTCCATCGCTAATTCAAGTACAGCCATACCCATACGTGCCATAAAAATAGCTTTTGTTAAACGATCACTGGGATCATTACCCAGGTGTGGGAGAAGGTTTCTATCCATCAGAGTCTCTACTCTTTTAATACGGTATTCCTTTGCTTGTCCACCAGCAAATCTTTTACCAAGATAAGCAATAGCCTCATCCTTTGTTGTGATACCATACTCGTTTGCACACTCCTCAATGTTAGCAAGAACATAAGGAGTCATCTTGGGGTCTACACTAATAACATCAACGATTTCCTCATCATTCTCCATACCAAGAGCTCTAAGAAGTATCATAAGTGGTATCTGACCATAAGTAGTAGGCAGAGAAACCATCAGCATACCATCTTTTCTCTTCTCAACAGTAGTAAGAGCACGGTAACCCTCTTTCTGCGAGAAAACCTTGGCTACCTCTACATCTGTACCATATCTACTGCTTTTTTCGACAAGTACACGGTTTGGAGCAAGATCCTCCACAGTAATAAGGACACGTTCTGTACCATTGCTGATAAAATACCCACCTGGATCCAGTGGGTCCTCCTGCATGTTTTGTAATTCTATTTTGTATTCTTCATCTGTTAACTCATGACCCTTGCGTTCCTCTATAACATGTTTAGCTAGGTTACAAGCCTTTGATTTAAGCATTATAGGTAGCTCACCGATTCTTACTTCCTCTGGCTCGTATTCAATACCTTCTTTTACAGGTATGAACTCTAGCATTATAGGTGCTTCATAGTTTAAATCACGCAGGCGTGCCTCCATAGGAGTCAGATCTCTAACTGTTCCATCTGCTTCCTTAACCTCAGGTCTACCAACTGTTATTTTACCAAATTTTATCTTAAAATTCTGTATCTCAGGGTAGATGAAACCTTGTTCCATTTCCTCTTCTTGGCCTATTATTGTACTGTCAACAATCCTCTGAAGTCGCTTCTCCAAAAAATCATTATAAGACGCGATCTGATGATTTACTATACTTCGCTCTCTATAAAAAGCATCAACAAGCTCCCTCATCTTCTACACCCATCATTCATTACTTTCTACCACAAGCCTATATGCAACTGCTTCCTTTGCAGTCTGGCTTCTTCTAATAATCTTAACAATCTGTCCCGGTTTTGCCCCTATAGAAACAGCCACAGGATCTGTGTTTAAAATCCTTGGTAACTGATCCGGTGTTATATTATATTTTTTTAAAATTTCATCCCGTTCCTTATCAGAAATAATCATATGTGGAGGAACCAGTTTATGTCCCATAATGTCAAAAGTTTGTTTTTGTTCGGTAGTCATTATAATTTTTTTCCTCCTAGTTCCTCATGGGATTTAGGCGGGCCTGAAGGGATTCGAACCCTTGGCCACCTGGTTAAAAGCCAGATGCTCTACCTAGCTGAGCTACAGGCCCTATAAAGGCCATTACTCAGGACAACATTCATATCTTTTCTTTCTACAGTATTATTTTTTTATATTATACTCTAAATGTGAGTTAAATATTGAAACGGCTTACCCGCTATCACAATTCTTATATAAATACTTTATGCGCTAACGGGGTTGTAGAAATCCTCAACTCTGATAAAAATCAAAAAGATAATTTTATCTGATTTTTGCATAGTAAGTAGGTTTTCTGTAAAAACTCTGATGAGGAAGTATCTTCGTCGGTTGTGGATGTTCTTCCCAGGTATATAATCACCGAACCGGTGTTTCACACTGGCGTTTTTGGATTCAATGCAGTTTCTCATCTGTTTGTATCTAGTGTTCCACTGTTCAGGGTTTTGTTGTTTCTTGCGGTATGTCTGTTTTCTGTATCGCCCATGTTTCGGTTTGTCTCTGAC
>JARYMC010000020.1 GCA_029907305.1 Candidatus Thermoplasmatota archaeon | reverse complement strand
CATCTCCATCTGGGTCACAAAGTAATGAAGTAACTCAGGTTATCCTAAAAAAACTTATAAATCAATGATAAAAACAACAACCTAAAAACCTCTCCTTTTTCTTTTATTTTCTACTTGTTTTATAATTTATTGTCTAAAGAGAATGTTAATAATATACATACAGATTACAGAAAAAAGTGATTCTAAGAGGAAAGACCATGGTTGAGAAAAAAGAAATAGAATCAATATTTTCAAAAGAATTACAACTAATTAAAAACCAAGAATTAAAAAACAAGGTTATAAAAGTCTGGAAAGAAGCATCAGATCGGGGAAAATGGGAATCCTTAGATAATGTCCCATTTACACTTTTATTTGAAAATTCAGGTAAACTAACTGATCATACAAAAAGAATTACTAAACTAGCAAAAAGTATTTTGGATAACAGGGAAGAAAAACTAAATCAGGACTACTTAATAGCTGGAGCACTTCTTCATGATGTAGGAAAATTATTGGAATATAAATACGTCAATGGAAAATATGTAAAAAGTGAATTTGGTAAAAAATTTAGACATCCGGTTTCTGGGGCATTACTGGCAAAAGAACTTGGTTTACCTGATGAAGTTGTTTTCATCATCTATGCTCATTCTCATGAAGGAGATGAACTAAAAAGAAGCCCTGAGGCAATAATTATTAATCACTGTGATTTTATAGATTTTGAAATCAAAAAATCAATGGTGTAAAATATGCAATCAAAAAATTCCTTTGTTAAACCAGTGGAGGTAAAAATTGGAGGTATGAGTTTAAAACCTTTTACTGGTGCAAAAAAATATGGTTATGCTTCAAAGGTTACAAGTTTAATTAATGCTTTAAAAAATTGTGGCATTAAAAATGGTGACACTATATCGTTTCATCATCAGTTACGCAATGGTGACAATGTTGTTAATCTGACTTTAGAGGCAATAAAAAATCTTGGTATTAAAAACATCCGCATGGCACAAACTGCAATGTTTGATGCACACAACCCAGTTATTGATTACATTAAAGATGGTGTAATTATTAGAATTGAAGGCAGCATCAATGGGACAGTTGGTGATTATATTTCAAAAAATCCTTTACAATATCCTGTGGTTCTTCGCTCTCATGGTGGTCGTTGGGCTGCTGTGAAAAAAGGAGAACTGCATCCAAATATTGCGGTTATAGCAGCATCAGCGGCTGATGAAAGAGGCAACTGTACAGGTGTTATTGGGGATAGTGCTTTTGGTCCAATATCTTATTCACAAATAGATGCAATGCATGCTGATCATGTTATTGTTGTTACTGATAATGTCGTTGACTATCCTTGTAAATACCAAGAGATTCAAGAAGGATTTGTAGATTATGTTGCAGAAGTTGATTGCATAGGTGATCCAAAAAAAATTATGTCAGGTACAACAAAAATAACTGAAGAGCCGGAAAAGCTAAAGATTGCTCGTGATTGTGTTGAGCTTATGGATGCAGCAGGTTTAATAAAAAATGGTATGGTTTTTCAGTCAGGAGCTGGTGGGATATCTCTTGCTGCAATGAAATTTCTAGGTGAAAGATTAGAAGAAAAAGACGTGGTTGCTTCTTGCGCAACAGGTGGTTTAACAAAATTAATAATAGATATTTATAAAGCAGGTAGGGTTAAAAATATTTATTATTCTCAAGTTTTTGATGATTATTCAGTAAAATTTATACAAAATGATTTAGGTCTTCCCGCAGATATTGGGCATTATGCAGATCCAACATCAAAAGGTAGAACTATAGATGGTTTGGATACAGTTGTTTTGGGTGGGACTGAGGTAGACATAAATTTTAATGTTAATGTTAACACTCATAGTGATGGTAGGTTGTTGCATGGAATCGGCGGGCATCAGGACACAGCTGCTGCTGCGAAACTCACAATAATAACATGCCCGATTTTTAGGAAAACAAATCCAATTGTAAGGGAAAAAGTAACAACTATTTCAACTCCAGGTGATGTTGTTGATGCTGTTGTGACAAACCAGGGAATTGCGATTAACCCTAAAAGAAAAGATATTATTGAAAAAGTTAAAGGAAAAATAGATCTTGTTAACATTGAGGAATTAAAAGACATTGCTTATGATGCAACAGGGGGTCCACAAAAGCTTGAACTAACTGACGAAATAGTTGGTATAACAAAATGGTTTGACGGAACATTATTAGATGTTATAAAAAAAGTAAAGATGTGATGTAAATGAAATGGGTTACAAAAATAACAAAGGTTGAACCAAATCATTTAGTTACCAGAGGTTATCGTCAAGAAGATTTGATAGGTAACATTGCTTTTCCCAGTGTTGTCTATCTTCTTTTAAAAGGTGATCTTCCTTCTAGAGAACATGGGAGAATGATGGATGCAATACTAACATCCTGTATTGATCATGGTGTAACTCCTCCTTCCTCCATGGCTTCAAGAATAGTTGCATCAGCTGATGTGCCCTTGCCAACAGCTGTAGCTGCAGGTGTTTTATCCATTGGGGATGCTCATGGTGGTGCTATTGAAAAAGGTGCAAAATTTTTACAAGAAGGAGTAACTAGAATGAAAAATGAGGGTAAAACAATAAACGATATTGCAAAAATACTAGTTAAAGAATCAATAGAAAATCATAAAAGGATTTTGGGTTTTGGTCATAGAGTTCATACATCTGATCCTCGCACAAAAAAACTGTTTTTACTTGCAGATGAATTAAAAATTACAGGCAATCACATAAAATTATCAAAGGAAATAGAAAAAGAACTTGAAAATCAAACAGGTAAGAAGCTTCCTATTAATGTTGATGGAGCAATTGCTGCAATTTCTTCGGATATGGGTTTTGACTGGAGGCTAGGAAAAGCTTTTTTTATACTAGGTCGTGTAGCAGGATTAATTGCTCATGTTTATGAAGAGCAAACAGAGTTTAAACCAATGAGAGAAATTTTTAAAACAGATTGTGAATATAATGGTCCAGAAGAAAGAGATATTCCTAAATAATTTTTTAAGAGGGTGATTTCAATAGGTAAAACAATTATTCAAAAAATTTTTGAAAACCATAGTAAAGATAAAGCAGAGGTAGGTGACATAATTGATATTGATATTGATGTTCGTATAGCAAGAGATTTTGGGGGAGCAAATGTTGTAAAAAATTTAGAAGAAAATAATTTATCAATTGATGATCCTAAAAAAACATTTTTCACATTTGATTGCAACCCTGGTGGTTGTGATCAGAAATATGCTGTTAATCAACAAATCTGCCGTTTTTTTGCACGTAAAAATGGTATAAAAGTTTTTGACATTGACAAAGGAATAGGAACCCATATTGTTATTGATGAAGGAATAGCTAAACCTGGTGGAACCATTGTTTCTACTGATTCTCATGCAAATATTCTTGGAGCAATAGGTGCTTTTGGCCAGGGAATGGGTGATCAGGATATTGCTCATGCTTGGGCTTATGGTAAGATATGGTTTAAGGTTCCTCCCTCTGTTAAAATTGTTTTAAAAGGTAAACCTTCTGAAACAGCTACACCTAAAGATGTTGTACTTAGGATGTTGCAAGAATTTAAAGCAAATGGGTTACTTGGCTACTCTGCTGAGTTGTATGGTGATTATGTTGATTCACTTTCTCTTGATGGTAAAATAACAATAGCTTCCATGGCAACAGAAATGGGTGGAATAATAATTTTTTTTCCAACAAAAAACATATTTGCTGATCCTGATGCAAAGTATGAGCAAACATTTGAAATTGACATTAACGGTCTTAAACCATTGATTTCTAAACCAGGTCATCCAGAGGATGTGGTAACTGTTGAAAGTATCAAGAATGTTCAATTAGATTCAGGTTTTATTGGTTCATGCACAAATGGTCGTATTGAAGACTTAAGAGCTGTTGCAAAGATTTTAAAAGGTAGAAAAATCGCACCAGGGCGTGTTCTTAAAATTGTTCCTTCAACTGATAAAATTTGGAGAAGATGTTTAGATGATGGTTTAATTAAAATTTTCAAGGATGCAGGTGCACTGGTTGGCTCGGCTGGTTGTGCTGGTTGTGCTGCTGGTCAAATTGGTCAAACAGGTGCTGGTGAAATTACTATTTCTTCAGGTAATCGTAACTTTTTGGGTAAACAAGGCAAGGGTGAAATATATCTAGCTTCACCTGAAACTGTGGCAGCATCACTTTTAGCAGGTTACATTACCACTGTTGATCATATTCCTGAGAAACCATTACCTTTAGAGCTTAAAAAATTTGTAGAAGAAAAGAAAAAAATTCAGGAAAAAAAGGTTGTTGTACCATTTGTTGTTGAAGGTAGAGCTTGGGTTATAAAAAAAGACAATATTGATACAGACATGATTTATCATAACAGGTATCTTTCTATTACTAATATTGATGACATGGGCCAGTACACTTTTGATAATCTAAGAGGTTATGAAGATTTTGCACAGAAGGCAAAAAAAGGGGATATTGTGGTTGCTGGTAAAAACTTTGGAGCAGGAAGCTCTAGACAACAAGCAGTTGATTGTTTTAAATCTCTTGGCATCTCGGTTATTATCGCAGAATCATTTGGTGCAATATATGAGCGTAATGCAATTAATAGCGCAATGCCTATACTAGTTGCAAAAAATATTACTAATGAAATCCATCAAAATGATATTTTATCAGTAGATTTTTTAACTGGAAAAATACTTGATAAAACCCAAAACAAGGTTTTTTATTCAAAACCTTTTTCAAATGTTCAACTAGAAATATACAAGAAAGGAGGATTGTTAAAAAAATTGTAATAAATTTTTTTTTTTTAAAATCTCCTAATTTTATAAATGTTTATTAAAGAAGTACGTCCTTTTTCTTTTTTTCTTCTTGTGCTACCTGTTAATATCCTGTCTGTTTTGAACATCCAAACAACCACATTAATGATTATAATTGCAAATATGGAAACATAAATTATACCGCTTAAAACCAGGTTATAGTCTCCAAAAATAAGTGCTCTTGGCGCCATCATAGGATGAGAAAATGGTATTGCATAAACAAGCACTTTTAACGCAAAAGGAAGAGTATCAAAATCAGCAAACATTGTGATGAACATTGGGATAAGCGCTAGCATAGTTATTGGGAATGTTAATGTCTGCGCACTTTTATAGCTTTTAGTAAAAGTACCAAGCAGCATGCATAAAGCAAGTCCAGCAATTAATGTAATAAAAAGTGAAATACCAACTATTATAAAACCTTGTGAATCAAGAACTAGATTATATTTAGCCAAAACAGCGCCACCTTCTGAAAACTGGAAACCCTGCAGATAATAGTTCATACCGATCATATAAATAACAGCAAGCATTAAACCAATTATAGCACTTGCAACTATTTTACCAGTTACTATACTTGTTCTTTTAACAGGTAAAGTAAGTAAGGTTTCAAGGGTTTTATTTTCTTTTTCAAGAGCCATTGAAGTGATAACTATACCGCCTGCCATGATTATAATCATCATCATAACTATTGGTATAAACATTGATTGAGAAGAAAGCATCTGGGTCAGAGTATTTGGTGAAAGCCCTACAAATTCCCGTTCTTTTAAATAAGTAGTTTCTAGTTTTGTTGTTGGTTCTAAAATAATTGATGCATTAATAGATACATTTTTTTGTATTAATTCTTTTGATATATTAATGTTAATGGTATTGATTAAATATTCAACAACACTTGAAGAAATAGCATCCATAATACCTGCACCTTTCATTATCCAGTAAACCTCAATATTACCTTTCTGACCATTTAAAATCTGGTTAGTAAAATTATGATTAATTATTAACAATGCAACCCCGTTTTCTTGTTTTACAGTCTTTAAACCTTGTTGTTTATCTTTTACAGTTGTTGATTTAAAAACAACTTTGGAATTATTACACAAAATGTTATTAACTATATCTGACAAAGGACTATTATCCTCATTAATAACACCAATTACTGGTGGTTCTTTTGCTTCTTCTTGTATACCTTGAATACTGTTTCCCATTAAACCAAATATTAATGCAACAATAATAATTGGTAAAAAAGTAGCTGGTGTTAATAACTCTCTTAGTTCTTTTTTTATAATATTTCCTAGTGCACTCATTTTACAACCCTCGTAAAAACTTCTTCAATATTTCTAACATTATACTTACTCATCAAATCATTTGGTTTACCTAGTTCCACAATTTTTCCTTCCGCTATTAACGCTATACGGTCACATAAAAACTCTACTTCAAGCATATTATGTGAAGAAAGCAGTACGGTTGTACCTTTTTTGACTGTATTTTTTATAATTTTTCTAATCTCCTGAGCATTTATAACATCTAAACCTGATGTAGGCTCATCAAGTATTGCAAGTTTTGGCTCAGTCATTAAAGCTCTTCCAACAAGTAACCGTCTCATCATACCTTTACTATAAGTATCAACACGATCGTTTATTCTTTCACCAAGATCAGCTATCATTATACCTTTTTCAACAATTTCCTTGCATTTTTTTCCTTCATCAAAAAAACGTGCTATAAACTCAAGATATTCTCTTCCTTTAAGATTTTTATATGCACCAGCATCCTCTGGTAAGTAACTGATTTTTTTTCTTATTTCATTTGGGTTTTTGGTTAAATCATAATCAAGTACTTTTACAGATCCAGAGGTTAAATGTAAAATCGTTGAAATGATTCTAAGAACTGTTGTTTTTCCAGCACCGTTAGGTCCAATTAAACCAAATATTTCTCCATCGTTAACTGTAAAAGATATACCATTAACAGCCATTATTGTACCGTATTTTTTTACTAAATCCTTCACTTCTATAGCAACCATGGTCTTTCCCCTTATAACTTATAATAAACAATTTTATTTTTCTTTAAGATTGGTTATTAATTTTAACTATTTCCTATTTTTCTTTTAGGTATTTCTTACGTATTTCATCTGCTAATTTACCGTCCTCAACAATAAAAGCACCAATGTAACCACAATCTTTGCATTGCCATTTCTGACGATCGTATGGCAGAACCCAATCAACATTTGTTGAACCGCACCTCGGACAAAACTTCATACTACGCCTCCAAAACCTGTAGTCGCAATCATACAACAAGTTCTAATAATTTGCCATTTATAGCATAACAAAACTAAAAATACAGATAATTGGATAATAAAAACAAAAAAAATTTTGGTGAAACATAGTTTGAAAACAAAAAAACCATATAAAACATTTCTATACAATGGTCTTCTTATAGGTCTTCATCCAGAGGTTTACGAACCAGCTGAAGACACATTCCAGTTACTTGAGGCGATTAAAATAAAAAAACATGATTCTGTTTTAGAAATTGGAACTGGCTGCGGGATTATTGCACTTGAATGCTCACGCCGTGGAACAAACGTTGTATGCACAGATGTGAACCCACATGCGGTGGAAATAACTAAACATAACTACCTAAAAAATAAAACACTGTTGAATGGTAAAATTGATGTTAGACGGGGTGATCTTTTTTCAGTTGTTAAACCAAATGAAAAATTTGATGTAATAATCTTCAACCCACCATACCTACCAACAAAATCAGAGGAAAGAACAGGTGGCACAGGCTGGTTTGATGTTGCAACAGATAGTGGTAGAGACGGCCTTTTTTTAACTAGGAAATTCATAAGAGAAGTAGCCAAATATTTACGTGAAAAAGGTCGAGCATATTTTGTTTTCAGTTCATTGGCTGATAGAAAAAAACTCGATGATTATCTAGCTAGATCTAAATTAAAATCAGAAGTTGTTCTAAGCCGCTGGTTTAATGACGAACAAATTGATATATATTGCTTATCCAACTAATAAGAAGAATTTATTATGGGCATAAAAGAGGTTAAAGCAAAATCTATACTTCGTACACAAAACAAGATCGAATCATGGTTTCTATCATACTATGGTATGAATCTTTATCGTGGTTGTTCCCATAACTGTGTTTATTGCGATGGGCGTTCTGAGAAATATCGTGTTGATGGCGAGTTTGGTGAGGATGTTGCTGTAAAAATCAATGCTGTTGATGTTTTACGCAGAGAGCTGAACTTCAAAAGAAAACATGGTTCTTCTAAGAAGGGATATATTTTGGTTGGTGGCGGCGTAGGTGATAGTTACCAGCCAGCTGAAAATAAATACAGGTTGACTAGAAAAGCCCTAGAGCTTTTAACAGTGTATGATTATCCTGTTCATGTTTTAACAAAATCAACTTTGGTGAAAAGAGATTTTGATTTGCTTAAAAAAATTAATGATAAAAAACGTGTCATAGTTAGCTTTAGTTTTTCTTCAGCTGATGATAAAATCAGCAAGGTCTTTGAACCTGGTGTACCACCACCTAGTGAAAGATTAGAGGTTATGCGTTTTTTCAAAGAAAACGGTATAGCTATTGGTATGTTTTTACTCCCTGTTATACCATTTATAACAGATAAACCTGATGTTATGCATGAGACTGTTAGAAAAGCGAGTGATGTTGGTGTTGATTTCATAATATTCGGTGGCATGACACTTAAGGATGGTAAACAAAAAGATTATTTTTTCAGAACCTTACAACGTAGTTACCCAGAGCTTGTTGTTGATTACCATAATATTTACAAGGATGATAAATGGGGTAATGCTGTTGGTGAATACTATGATAGTATAAACCAGATATTCTATGCTATAACAAAGGAATACAAGATTCCAAGACGCATCCCACCTTATCTCTATAGTGATATTCTGAGCGAAAACGATCTAGTAATTGTTATTCTAGAACACATTGATTATCTTTTGAAACTGCAGGGTAAAAAGTCTTCCTATGGTTTTGCCGCATATTCCATCTCCAAGCTAAAACAACCTTTGTCTTCTATGAAAAATGATTTACAGAGCATAAATGGCGTTGGTAAAGTAACAGATGGTATTATACGTGAGATACTTAACACTGGTAGATCATCCTATTATGAGAAACTCTTAATCGGATAATATTTATTCTTAAAAAAATATAAGTACTGTTTGATTGATTTCTCTTATTGAAATATTTTGGGATGTATTGATGAGAAAAACTATATCTTTGAGGCTTACTCCTGATGAGGAGAATATAGTAAAACAACTTGTACGTAATGGTATTTCTCAGAGCAAGATTTTTAGAGAAGCATTGTTGCGTTATTTCGATTCTGTAAACCAGCCTGTAAACCACTTTCAACAGGAGGAAAATGATGAGGCTGTAAACCATGTAAACCAAATTGTAAACCACCCCGGGTATGTAAACCTCTATATTGATCAACTCAACTCACGCATACAGCAACTTGAAAACGAGGCAAACGAATGGAAAAACAAATACTATAACGAAATCAAAGATTTAAAAGAATCATATAAAACTCTTCAAAATGAATACTTCAATCAAACCAAGGATTCAATAAAAAGACTTGATGATAAATTCGATCGCCTCATGTTTTATCTCGAGGAATATCGTAAACCTGTTTTACAGACAATGGATTTGTCTGGAACAAAAAAAGAAGACACACCTGATCATAATACAATAAAAATATCTAAAAGAAAAAAAACTGAGAAACCAAAAAAAGGCTGGGTTTTTAGGATGTATAGAATGTAAAAAAACATTTTATAACCTCTAGTTTTTTTCAGTTTTAAGCCTTTCTCTGTTCAACATCAACAATTTATATAAAGCAAAAAACCATTCTGGGTAATAACTAGGAGTGGATGTATGTGGGAAAAACTATAGGGTTAAAACTTAATGATAAAGAGGAACGCATAGTTAGCCAGTTAACTAGAGAAGGGATAACCCATAGTGAACTACTGAGAGATGCTTTGTGGCATTATTTTACTTCACCAGACAAACCGGTTAATCAAATCAAACAAGACGAGGTTAATATTGGTTTAGAGAATGTTAACCCCATAGTCCGTGATTATATAAATCATTTAAAAGAAGAAATAAACCAGTTGCGTCAAGAAAACGCTAGACTACAAGAACAAATTGAGAGTGAGATGAGTAGATTGCATGGGCATATATACAAAATTTCTACAAACAGTGAGATGTTCAGAAACTCAATGCTTCAAAGAGAAACAAGGTCTCTATCTGATATACACAGCGATATCGATAATTTCCTAAAAAAAGAGAAAAAAATCTAGTTTTTAGGGAAAAAAAAAATTGCGAAAACGATTTATCATACATCTACTTTCTCGGGCTGAAGTGGTTATATATGGCTAACAAAGAAGTTAGTAAATACACAACAGATGATTTACTAAAGAGTGTTAACAAGCTGTTGAAGTTTTCTCAGGACGAAAAAATGGACCCAGCGATTTTTCTACATTCGCTGATTTTTACCTCCGAGTTTATGATAAAAAAATTTAACTTTATACCAAAACAGGTCGCTGAAATAAGAAGACAATCCAGAGAGATCATAGCTGGTATTGATGCAGCTGTACGTGAAGAAAAACGAAGAGAAAACAAGTTAAAAAAATAATTTTTTTTTATTCTTTGTTACTTATTTCCCTCATTTTATCATAGTTACTTGAATGTTTCTCAAAATATTCATGAACTGGTTTAAGTATCATGTTGATATATTTCGCAGTAGAGTTTTTTAAATCCAGTGGGTGAAGACCATTTACGAATGCTCTTTCTAGTTCTTTATAGCTTTTAAACTCTAGGTTTCCACCAAACTTTCCTGGTCTCTCAATCAAAAACTTTTTGTCTATAAGCTCAGGGAAAATAACATATTTACATATCTCCAAAACCGGGTTCCCATCGATTTGTTTCTCCGGGCAAAATGCTTTACTAATCTTCTTATTCACAGCATCAGGCGTATCATGAATAGATATCATCGAGTCAGGTTTACTCTTGCTCATCTTCGCCTCAATTGGATTCATACGACCACCAGCCTGCAAACCAGTCAACAAAGGTGTATGTATTGCAACAGGTGGTTTTTTACCAAGTTTTTTTGAAACATCACGAGCCAGCATATGCGCATGCCTCTGATCCATACCACCATAAGCAACATCCAACCCTAAGTAGAAAATGTCTGATACTTGCATAGCAGGATAAAACAATTTTGATAGGTCTTTATCAGCATCTTCCTCCTCACGTCCCATGATATCCATCGCTCGTTTAACACGAGCCACTGATGTTGCTTTCGCTGTTCTCAAAACAAGCTCCCAATAACTCGGGTCGTTAACATAATCACTAGCATAAACAAACTTCACTTTATCTTCTGGGACACCCATAGCAACGAAACAGTCCTCCATATATTTTCCACAGATTTTTATTTTCTCAAGGTCGCCACCAAGTTTATCGTTTATGTAAGCATGCCAATCAGCTAGTAAAATGGTGAAATCAAAACCACATTCAATAAAATCCTTTATTTTATTTGTACAAATCTTCCAACCAAGATGCACAGTACCAGACGGCTCAAAACCTATGTACGCCTTTGGTTTTGATTTATCTAAAACATATTTTAGTTCCTCAAATGTAACAACCTCTTCCGTGTTAGCTGTTATTTTTTCTAATTTGTTCATGGATCATCTTCTCTCAAGTTTTTTTATAGCCCGCTCGATTATCTCTGGTGTAGCACCAAGATAGTTTTTCGGGTCAAGAGCCTTGTTTATCTCTGCCTGCGTCATTATTTTCAGCTTCTTGTTTTCCTCAGAAAAAACCTCTTTTAGTGATTTGTTTTTTTCAACTGCTTTCAAAGAAATTTTACGCATAAGCTCATGCGCCTCACCACGACCCAGACCTTTTTCTATAAGTTTTGTCATCAGCGACTCAGCCATCGGTAAACCCTTTGATGTCTCAATATTTTTTAGCATCCTATCCGGGAAAACCTTTAGGTTTTTGAAAACAACATTTGTTTGATAAACAATCCAGTCAGTTAGTATCAATGAATGCGGTAAAATAAAACGTTCACCAGCGGAGTTGCATAAATCTCGTTCATGCCATTGTATAGAGTTCTCAAACGTTGGTGTTATGAAACCTCTCACAACACGTGCTAATCCACATATCTGCTCACATGTTATCGGGTTACGTTTATGTGGCATCGTAGAAGAACCAACCTGTTTTTCTTTTTCAAAACTCTCAGCAACCTCACCTATCTCATCACGCTGCAGGTTACGGATCTCTGTCGCAAACTTCTCCATGCTCGTAGCAATATTACATAGTACACACATCAACTCGTTGTACCTATCACGATCAACAATCTGTGTAGCAACATCTTCTACACCAAGCTTCAACTCACTAAGCATGATCTCCTGTATCTTCAGAGCGTTTTTACCAAGAGCAGCACCTGTACCAACAGCACCAGAGAGTTTCCCAACAAGCAAACGACTTTTACATTCATACATACGCTCGAGGTGTCGCTCAACCTCCATCGCGTAACCAGCCATCTTCAAACCAAAAGTAATCGGTATAGTCTGTTGACCATGTGTCCGACCCAACATAATAGTGTTTTTATGTTTTTTTGCTAGATCAACCAAGGTTTTTCTAAGCTCTTTTAAACCCTTTTGTATAAGCTCTGTCGCAGCAGCAAACTGCAAAGCATTCGCGGTGTCAACAATATCATAACTTGTGGCACCAAGGTGAACATATTTACCAGCATCCTTCCTACAAACCTCACTTAGTGCTCTTGTCACAGCCATTATATCATGTTTAGTCTCAGCCTCAATTTTTTTAACCCGTTCAACATCAACAAATTCAACAGACGCTTTTTTTGTAATCTCATCAGCAGCACTCTTCGGTATATCCCCAACTTTTGCATGGGCACGGGCAAGAGCAGCCTCAACATCAAGCAGAAACTGCAAGCGTCTTTTTTCACCGAAGATATCCTTTAGCTCCTTTCTCCCATATCTATAGTCAAGCGGACACACAGCATTCTCCATAATAAACATCCTCAAACCAAGAATCCGTTAATCCTTAATCTCTTTTTCCAAAACCATAATTTATAAACATGGATATATTATCAACTCTAATTAACAGGGGAGAAAAACATGGTTTATTGCTCAAAATGTGGTAAAGAAAATGAGGATGATGCAGAATTTTGTAGTAAATGTGGTAATAAATTAACTGCTGCAAAAAAGACTGATACATCAGCTAGGAAGAAAAAAACCTCTTTAGATGAGCAGGTTGAAAACTTTGCTGAAGAAATTGGGCAACTTGGAATAAAAGCAGGTAAAACAATCGAAAAAGGAGTGAGAGATTTCGGTGAAGAAGTCAGCGATATAGGAAAAAGAGTTACCAAAGAATTGGAAAAAACAGGTAAAGAATTCGAAGGCTGGGTTGATCGAACCTTTGGTATACTCTGGCCTTTGATTGTGAGTATTATAGGTTTAGCTGTTCTTTGGATCATTATTGTTGTTATGAAATCTACATCTGGTACAGTTCCTGTTTTTGCTGATGTAGGTGATTTTCTACAAACCTATTTATGGTTGTTTTTTTGTTTAATGCTGTTTTTTTTATACACTGGTTATGCTTCTAGAAAATATCAGCCTTTTAGGTGGATTTCACCTGTACTCAGCGCTATAGGTATTATACTTGTTATATGGGTTGTTATAGAAATTTTTAGGATATTTGATTTTTTTGGTATCAGGTTTTTTGAGGATTTCTTATTAGCGATTAATAGGGTTCTACCACTCATATTTATTCTTGTTCTCATCTTCGGGTATTTTGTTTTAATGTTTACAGCAACTGTGAGACAAAACATAAAAGGCTGTGAGGAGACCGCTAACAATGTTGATTCTAAATCATCTGATAATGTTTCTGAGACATCTGATTATAGGCGTCTTTATAGATCAGGAAAAGACAGGATCCTAGGCGGGGTATGTGGGGGCATCGGGGATTATTTTAAGATAGACCCGGTTTTAGTTCGTATTTTCTGGGTGGTTATAGTATTTTTCCCACCAGGACTCGGTATTCTGCTATACATTTTGTTTTGGATTATTGTACCAAGAAACCCTAATCATAGCTGGCATTAATGTTTCTTAACAACACGATCCACTAAACACAGACATCTACGCGTCTCTTTCACATCATGAACACGTACCATATCAGCACCATTCATAACAGATATACATGCAGCTGCGAGACTCCCCTCAAGTCGTTCTGTAACAGGTAATGGGGTCTGACCACCACATACATTACCAATAAAAGTTTTTCTGGATGCACCAACCATGATCGGGTAACCAAGTTTTTTAAACTCAGAAAGCCGCCTCAGTATCTCACAGTTATCCTCTATGCCACGCCCCGTTCTTTTACCAAAACCAATACCTGGATCAATTATTATTTTATCTTTTTTGATATCATTGAAAATCGCATAGTCACTCCTCTCCTTCAAAAAACTGTATATCTCTTTCACAACATCATCGTACACAGGATCAACCTGCATATCCCGTGGGTTACCCTTCATATGCATAAGACATATAGGTACATCATACTTTGCGACAACATTAGCAAGTTTTTTGTCACCACGAAGGGCACTGATATCATTAATCATACCAACACCCAGATCCAAAACCTTTTTTGCAACCTCAGACTTGTACGTATCAACAGAAATAGGGATATGTAGCTTATCAACCAGCTGCTCCACAACAGGTATAACACGGTTTTTCTCTTCCTCAAGCGAAACCGACATAGCACCAGGCCTTGTAGACTCACCACCTATATCAATTATATCTGCACCATCTTTCTCCATCTCTATAGCATGATTAACTGCCAATTCTGTGGAAAAATATTTCCCACCATTTGAAAAAGAATCGGGTGTAACATTCAAAATACCCATAACAATTGTTCTTTCATCTAGGTCAAATATTTTTTTTCCTATTTTTAGAAACCTCATTTAACACCCTTTAAAACCATGCTTATTTCTTTTGCGATTTCCTTCAACCTGGAGTAATGCCTATCTAGTTTATTGGCCAGTTCGTTTAGTTGTTTAACAGTTCCCATTATCAGTATGTCACCGGTTTTGTCATGTAGCTGAAACGTGTTTTTTGGTACGGCAACTTCACCACCTATTGAGAGCATATCTTGTTTTATTATTATGGCATCCTGCAGTAGCACGTTTTCTAGTTTGATTACTTTGGAAACTGCTTTTGGGGCCATTATTTCTATACTAACTGGATCGCTACCTATTTTCTTGATTTCTTTTCTTGCATCTTGTAGTGTTTTAACATCTATGAATTTAGGTTTATATTTTGTCACAAGAACATAGAATACGTTTTTTCTATATCAAATATTTGTAGAAAATAAGAAAAATTATTTTTTCTGTTTTTTAACCTCTTTAATCAATATAATTACATCGGGCAGCACTGTAAATAAAAAAAGAACAAACAAGATAGCATCACGATTTTTTATCAAAAACACCTCTGCGGGAGAACGTCCTTGGTAATAACTCCAAACTTCAGGAGGCATATCATCTGGTTCTTTTGGCACAGGGTTTTGTATCACAAATATTGCAACTACGCTCCATACAATCAATGATAATAATAAATAGATCACAATTTTTTTCTTTTTTTCCATCCTCTCAAATATTATGAATCTTAGTTCGAATATTAACATTTTTGAAAAATAAAGTCATAATTAAGAAGATGCAGGGAAGAGATTTAACGCCAATTTAGTCATAAAAAATAGGTTTTTCTCATGTTGAACCAAAAAGAGTAAGTTAATAAAGAAATATTAGATTTAAAGGTTGAGGAGATGAGGATGGCAGTTCTCACTAAACTTGGTGAAGGCTGGGTGTTATTAGCGGATTCTTTTAGATTTTTACGTAAGAAACCCATCTTTTTAGTTCCACTATTTTTTTCTTGGATTTTTGTTGCTGCTATTGTTTTAATTTTAAGATATTATATTTACTTTGGTATTCCACATAGTTTAGAAGAGTTTTATTTAATCCTTCTTTTTATCTTTTTAATAATTTTCCTGATTACCCTTATTATATGTATGGCAAACATTGTGATGCTTGAATTTATTCAGCAAATAGAGTTAGGTGAAAAAATTTCATTTGGTAAAGCATTGAAAGAAGCAGTAATTCTTGATTCATACAAGGTTATCCCTGTTGCTCTTATTTGGGCGATTGTTTGGTTTATTATTTTGATTATAAAAGTATTGACAAGTAAAAAAAAGGGAAGAACCTCAAGACCAACGCCATCCCCGAGAGATGCTGCATTAACTCTTGCAGGATATAACTCGGGACCTTTTAGTTGGTTTAAATTGGGTTTGAGGATGTTTGAAAAACTTTTTAGGATGTATATCTTTTTAACATTGCCTGCAATTGCCTGGGAGAATAAGGGACCTTTTTCTGCTTTTAAACGCTCATTAGAGATAATCAAGAAGCATCCTTTACAATTTCTCACAACTTATACATTAACTGGTGTAGCAGCATTTTTTATGGCGATACCTATACTTATTATTCTTTTAATGGTTAGAGCAGGCATGGATTTTCCAGATTTATTTTGGATGGGAGTTATAATTTACGAAGGTATTGTTTGGACGCTGGGTATCTATTTAGAACAAATGTCTGTTGGTCTACTTTATTTATGGCATTTGAAATGGGTTAAAAATGGTGAAACTGGAGAACTTTCCTCAGTTCCAAGACCCGATTTATTAGATGAATATTATGAATTAAAAGAATATGCAAAAATATAAAAAAAGTGCAGGGGAAGGGATTTGAACACCAAAATACATGTAAAATTAAACATTTACTCCTGTTGACATAAAAAGAGTAGATTTATGAGCAAATAATCTATTTTGGAGTTAAGGCGAACAGGATGAAAAGAAAAAAAATCCTTATATTATTAGCTATTTCCATTATTTTATTACTGATTGGAGTCTGTATTTATCTTATACCATATATCCATTTTATACC
>JARYMC010000019.1 GCA_029907305.1 Candidatus Thermoplasmatota archaeon | reverse complement strand
CTCAGGAATATCTGATGCCCAGATTGTTATTGAAGCCTCTGGGATGTGGGAACCCTACTATGAAATTCTTGAAAAATCAGGTGTAAGATAGTAACTTATACCTTCTATCGCTCCAGGCAAAGTCAAACCCCTTACCGTTAATATCACTAATAAACTCCATGGGAGCAGGACTGTTATCAAAACAACCTTACCGATGTGATGAACGGCCTTTGTAAAGAATGAAAAATACCAAAAACCACATCACTATGAGACCAATTAAAACAGGTGAACGTATACCTCCTATTTCAAGAGGTCCACTAGTTACACCAAGATAGGTTTTTAGGAGAAAACCTTCTGCATCTATGCCCCAACGTAAATCTAAAGAATAAATCATATATGAGAAACACCAGGCCATAACCACAATATAATATGCCGCTATTACAAATGGTATTAATTTGCTCCACCAACCAATCCACTCCCATTTTTTACTAACTTTTTTAAAAGTCTCTGGTGCACCATTTCTACTCCAATGCCCTGCAGAAAACTCCAAAATCAAGAGAGGGATACCTGCCGTAAACAATGCAACAAAATAGGGTATCAGAAACGCCTCCACCACCATTTTTAAAAGCAGCATAAGGGAATCTCCAAACGTTACCAAGACCAACAGCTGAACCAATCGCTGCCATTATGAAAGCAAAACGTGTTTTCCACAATTCAGCCATATTATTTCTTCCCTCCGTCTTCTTTACGTTTCTTTATTCTTGTATACAGAAAAACCAAGAGTATAGCAACTATGATAAGAATCAGTAACAATAAAATTGAATTGTAGTGGACATCAACTCTTCCATTAGATGTGCTTTCAACTACCTCATATGTTTGTGCATCTAATGCATAAACATTGCCTTTTGCACTAAAATAAACAACCCCATCATTTACAATTGGATTTGAAAGTATAGGTGTTGTTATATAATTATTAGGATTATCATCTGTAACAAAATATCCTGGTGTAAAACTCCATGATAAGTTCCCATTTATCTTATTCAAAGCCTAAAACCTGCCATCATCACAACCAAAAAATACATACTCGCCATAAATAATAGGACTAGAATGAATAGCAGATTTACAATTAAAGCACCAAACCAACTCACCTTTTTCTTTGTTCAATGCATAAAAATTGTTATCAAGTGATCCGAAGTAAACCATATCACCTGAAACAGCAGGAGTAGAATCTATTCCCCAACCTGTTTGATATTTCCATATAATCTTACCAGTTAAACAATTCAAAGCATAAAGGGCTCCATCCCAAGAACCAAAATAAATATTTTCATAATCTGATTTTGGGGCGGAAGTAATTAGTTTCTCAGTTTTAAATTCCCAAATTATCTCATTTTTTACAGGATCGAAACCATAAAAAGATTTACCTGCCCAGATATAAACAAGGTTATTTATTTTTTCAGAAATATATGGTTTATCTATAAACTCATATGACCATAAATCTTTACCAGAATACATATCGAACCCACGTACTTTACCATCTAAAAAACCAGCAATAACAACATCATTATACAAAACAGGTTTTGAGACAATCTGACCTATCATCTGTTTCCATGCTATTGACCCTTTCTCTTTGTTCAATGCGTATAAACCTTTGTTTGTCCCTATAAACAGTAATCTTCCAGAAACATCAGTATCAATTGTTTTTCCTTCAACCAAACCATTCCATTTTATTTTTCCTGTGTTAGCATCAAATGCATTTACAATTCCATGGGAATCAGACGAAAAAAGAACACCATCAGAAACAACAACTGACGAATAATTTATATTACTTGGATTGGGCAGTTCAGTTTTCCATAAAATCTTAGAATTATTTTCATATAACGTATTTTTATTAGCTGTCTTTAAATTCGTCGGATTAAAGTTAGAGTCATATACCTCTAACCAACCACTTGCTGGAAGTACTGTTACACCTCTGAATTTTTTTTGTAAACTCATTATTTGGAACCCATTCGGTTCCATCGGTTTTACCAAAAAAACGTAATAATCCCCATATCCTCCATAAGTTTTGAGCTAGTTATTTTACAATCTATTATGCCATTTGAAATTGGAGGAGTAGTCATGAAAATCTTAGCGACCTCGGTGTTAATCCTGCCATAATACTCTTTTTCCAATTCATCAAATTTTTTACCTACAGCCGGTTTTTCATATTTATTCGGATAAACTTTCAAAGCTATAAACTTGGGCAATAAACCCCATAGCTCTCTTTCGATTTTATCATTATGTGAGACACAATAGGAAGAAAAGAACCCATTTTTAGTTCTTGTAACAGGTGTGTTAAAGAGCGCTTGCTCAAACCTTGCTATCTCACCAGTTTTCGTATCACCAATTAACCATTCATTCGGTATTAATCCATTATTTCCATTCTGTAAATTTTTAATCACCTCATCGATACTAGCAGAATATTGAATAGCATTTCTCGATCTTACTCCCTTTGAAGTTTTTCTTATATTGAATGGACCTTGAGGAACTAATTCTGTCTCTGTAAGAATTATTCCCTTTTCATTTTGATACCAATCTTCTTGGCTCCATAGAGATCCAGGCGGCCCTGTCATAATAAATCTATATCCATTTGAAGGTTTGATATCTACAATAAAATTACATCTCTGAGCGAGATAATCATGAAATATAGTTGAATGGGCAACTACTATCCCACCATCTTCAGTCACATCTCCTGTTGCAATAAAAGCATGGCAATGTGCAAGTTCCTGTTTATCAAAACCCCCTGAAAGCAAATCTTTTAAACCATTTACCAGACTGCGTACAGGATGAAATCTCTTATAATTATATAGATAAAAAGCATACCACACGTCTTGAACAAATTGAGATGCCACGATATCTTCGTATTGAATATTTTTCCCAAATAATTTCGCCCCCTGTGCATTAAGACCATCAACTATGCCCCTCATCTCTTGTTTATATTCCTCAGGAACATGCTTCTCAAAAGTTCTCATGGATCTCGTTTTGCAAATATCCCACCATTTTTCAGAAAGCTTATCATAATTTTTTGGTAAATTCTTTAAGATAAAAATTTTCATGAATTTGAAATTATGCCCCAGATTTGCCCATCTTTGGAGTACATCTTCTATTTCTGCAGATGCTAGATAACCATATTGATAACCTCTATCATAAGGCTCTCCTTCTATATGGATATAGACCCACCCTTGTATATTGTATCTATAGCCTTTGTTATATTGCCCAGATGTTATTACTTTTATTTGTTCTTCTCTTTGAAAAGACATACTCGCCGGCATAATAACTAAAAAAGAAACAAATAATGTAATTAGGGAATATGCTGACCATATAAATGTTTTTAATCAAATATAGCCTATAGCCAACTTTTAAAAATCTTTTTTGTTTATATTGGAGTCTAGGAGAGAGGTGAAGCATCAGCAAAAATAGCTAGACCCCAACAGAGTTGATGAATATCAGACGTATCTTATTTCTTAAACAACCTCCCTTTTCATTTTATTCTTTTACGATATTACTATGTAACCGAGAGCATATTAAATTTTTGTTACTATTTTAACAAAAACTATATTTACAAGTTACAATATAATACATATAATTACGATTTCTTTAAAAATCGAAAAAGGTGTTATTTTGGTAACAATAAGTCATGTAGTCCAAGAGATTCTAAATAGGCAAGTTTTTTTACAAGAAGCAATAGAACACAATATTGTATCATTCAATAGATTAGCTGAGAATATAAAACCTGATATAGAAGCTGCAATCGGAAAAAAAGTAAAATTATCTGCAATTGTTATGGCATTAAGAAGACAGGCAGAAAAACTAGAAAAAACAACAAAACGCCCATCATTTGATTATTTTAGAGAAACCATTTTAAAAACAGATGTCTGTTATGTAATAGTAGAAGCATCACCAACTGCTTTAAAAAAAATTCAAAGTTTATATTATGACATAGATTTCAAAAAGGGAGGAATTTTCAATGTTACTCAAGGGAACTATGAGGTAGGAATAATCACAAATCAAAGATATAAGGAGCAACTCTTGGATTTATTGAGTGAAGAAAAGATATTAAATGTTGTTGAAAACCTTGTAGTTATTTCACTTACATATTCTAAAGATTTTCTTTTTACGCCGGGAATTATGTATAATATCCTGCGTTTTGTGGCTTGGGAAAATATTAACATTATCAGTATAATCCTTACCTTCCAAGAATTAAGTCTAGTTATATCAAGAGATGATACAGTCAGATGTTATAACATATTGGAGAGACTTGTAAAAACATCAAAAAACACTTCAAAAGATAAGTAGTTTTTAAAGCCAAAAAACAATAAAACTATTAGCAAATATGTTTATTATCATAAAATTGTTTTATGTTTCTTATGCAGGGGTAGCCAAGCCTGGTCAACGGCGACAGACTCAAGATCTGTTCCTGTAGAGGTTCGTGGGTTCAAATCCCTTCCCCTGCACTTTTAATAGTTGTTTAGTTTCATGTTTTTGGATGCTGTTAACTTAACGAAAATATAAGGAGAAATTATTGCACCTCTGAAGGGTTCATTTAAGGCTATGTCACCTCCTATATAATTCATGACAAAAATATTCTCGATACATCGATGCTTCGCGGCAATATCGTTATATGCATTACTTTAGCTTCATTATTTAGAATGGAATTTCAGATTTATGACTTAAAAATCCTCCTTAAAAAGTCTTAAGTTAACAGCACCTGTTTTTGTGCAGAAAATTTTTAAAAACAGTAAATATGCAGTTTTTGATTATATGAACTCAAAAAAAATCTACATATTGCTGTCGCTACTATTGTTTTCTTCTTTGTTGTTACCACTTATAACAAGAAATATTTCCGCTGAGGATCAACTAGTTATATTACCATCAGATGAAACAAAAGAAACAAAAGTTAATGCTGGTATATATGTTATATCTATAGGTAATTTTGAGTTCAACAAAGGAACATATGTACTTGATTTCTATCTCGTTTTTAGATGGAAAAACCAGAATATTTCACCAACAAGTTTTGAGTTCATGAACGGTCGGCCTGCGACTAAAGAAAAAATATATGAAAATATAACTAACGAGTCATTAGAAGTATGGTACCGTGTTCAAGCAAACCTATTTATGACTCCGGATTTTAGCAACTACCCATTTGATACACAGGAACTAAAAATTATTGTTGAGGATTCAAAATACAATACATCTGTGCTGAATTATGTGCCATTGGTAGATACACTTGGTATTGATGAAGGATTTCAAATTGCAGGGTGGAATGTACAATCATATGATTATAAAATTTTAGAACATGAGTACCCCTGGGGAGAAACCTACTCACAAATTGTTTTCACTATCAAACTTGCTCGTACAACTGGACCAAATGCGGCAAAATTGTTACTGCCACCAATCATCTTCTGCATTGTTTCAGGGTTATCATTTTTCTTTAAAGCAGACAAAATCACACATAGACTAGGGCTAGGTACAAGTATGCTGATCTCTGCGGTGATGTTCCATCTGAGTCAAACCTCGTCACTCCCAGCATTACCTTCATTGATTCTTATAGACAAGATTATGATCGCAGTATATGCCTTCCTAGCCTCTTCACTTCTTGCAACAACCTTGATATATATAGATGAAGAATACTGGAAGGATGTAGACTACACAAAACAAGTAAACAGAATAGGAGCAATAATCACAATAATACTCCCATTTATTGTATTTGGTTTACTCTATTTATTCTAAAAACTTCAAGGATTTCTATTTTGCCAAATATTAATGTAATAAGATACGAATTAAGGCTCTGTGAAATACAAGCTTATAATTGTTAGATACGGGGAGATCGCCTTAAAAAGCAAAGAAACACGCAAACGCTTTGAATCTACTTTAGTAAATAATATTAAAAATGCGTTAAAAAAGAAACAAATTCCAAATGATATCAAAAAAGAACGAGGTAGAATATACGTTTATACCGAAAAAACAAAAGAAGCCATAAATGTTTTACAGAAAATTTTTGGTATACATTCTATCAGCCCAGCGATCAAAACACAATCAAACATATCTGCAATTTCTGAACTTGCTTTACAAATCTCAAAAGAATATTTAACCAAAGAAAAAAGTTTTGCTGTTAGGGTTACAAGAACTGGTAAACATGATTTTACAAGCCAGGATGTCGCCATAAAAACCGGCTCTGACATAGTAAAGGCAACAAAAGCTAGTGTGAATCTTACAAAACCTGATTTCAAAATCTTTATTGAAATACGCGATAGAAACGCGTTTGTTTTTACAGAAAAAATTCGTGGAACTGGGGGTCTTCCGATAGGTACACAAGGAAGAGTATTGTGTGTTGTTGAAACTCCTAGGTCAATACTAGCCAGTTGGTATCTCATGAGACGTGGTTGCAATACGATTTTTATAACCACTAAAAGAACTACCAGTAAATTGTTAGATTCTTTTATTTCAAAATGGTATATCAATACAGAAATAATAAGTGTTAAAGAAGCAGATGAAAATTTATACAAAAAATTAAACAAGATAGCATTAGAAAAAAAATGTGATGCTATAGTATCAGATATTACTCTTTATGGAACTAAATCTAACTATTTACGTAAAATAAAATTCTTAAAACAACATCTAAAGATTCCTGTTTTATATCCTCTTATAGCTATGGACAAAAAAACAATAGATAAAAGAATGTTGGGGATAGGATTAAAAACATGAACATAGTCATACTTGGTGCTGGAGCCATAGGATCATTATTCGGTGGTTTACTGGCTAAAAAAAATAATGTAACACTTATAGGTAGAAAACAACATGTTCAAGCTATTAAAAAAAATGGTTTGAAAATCACAGGAAAAACACAGCTAAAAATTAGAATATCTGCTGAAGATTCGATAAATAAAATACGTTTTTCGCCGGATCTCTTGATTTTAACTGTTAAATCTTATGATACAGAAACAGCAATAAAAGAAGCAAAAACTATAATCGGAAAAGATACCATTGTTTTATCTCTTCAAAATGGGTTGGATAATATCGAAAAAATTTGCAGGATTATTGATAAAAGAAATGTTGTCGCTGGTGTCACGACACACGGTGTACTTTTTTCTAAACCAGGATTGATCAATCATACTGGTAAAGGAACAACTATTTTAGGTGAGTTAAATGGTAAAAAAACAGAGCGCATAATTAGCATAGTAAGCTGCTTTAATCAAGCTGGTATTAAAACTGTTTTTAGTAAAAATATCTTAAAGGAGATATGGTGTAAAACAATAATAAATTCATGTGTTAATCCATTAACTGCAATTTTTGAATGTAAAAATGGTTATCTTTTAGAGAATCCAATACTTGAAGACCTTGTTGAAAAAATATGTAAAGAATCTGTGGGAATAGCAAATGCCAATGGTGTTAATATATCATATGAAAGTATTATCGAAAAAACAAAAGATGTCATTAGAAAAACATCTGAGAATTATTCGTCTATGTTTCAGAGTTACAGAAAAAATAGTAAAACCGAGATATATTCAATTAATGGTAAAATAGCTGATTTAGGTAGAACGCTAGGTTTAGATGTTTCTCTGAATGAGATGTTGATTTATTTAATTAGGTCGATGTGTAAAAAATAAATTTATATGCATTTTTTCCCTGGTGTTTTTGGGAAGAGGGATGTCTCTTCTATCTTTTTTAAACCGCATATAAATCTTGTTAATCTTTCGATGCCTATTCCAAATCCTGCTGATGGTGGTAAATCATTTTTCGCGTGTTCTAAATATTCTTTGAATTGTGAAAGTTTTTGTCCTTTTTTCTTTATTCGTTTTTTTATACGTTCATATTTGTATTCTCTTTCTCCTCCTGAGAGTGCTTCTCCGTATCCTTCTGGGTAAATTAGATCCATATCTCTTAGATATCCTGGTTTTTCTGGGTCTTCTTTATCGTAAAACTCTCTGCGTGATATCGGCATGTCTATGATCCATATTGGTTCTTTATGAGTTTTTGAGATCGCTGTTTCAAAATCTGCCCCGTAGCGCTTGTAAGCATCTTTGTATCTGATTTGTTTGAAGGGAGTTTTTGGTACAGTCAGTTTCCTTCCCAAAAAATTAAGTTCTTTTTTACACGTCTTTTTTAATGTTTTTATTGTTTTTACTAGTAGTTCTTCGCATAAATGCATGATTTCTTCGCGCTTTGCACCTTTTACTTCTAAATCTAGTTGTGTGAATTCAAATAGGTGTCTTCCAGTGTTTTTTCTGTCTAATGGTTCTATGCGTATGTTGGGTGAGAAAACAAAGATTTTGTCAAGTGTGCGTAATGCTAGTTGTTTATGGAATATCATGCTTTGTGTTAGTGAGTAACTTTTTCCGTAGCAATTAATTTTTGCTGGTGATGTGGGATGGTTTAATGGGTCGGTTATTGGTGATATTATTACTGGTGCTATTTCTATGAATTTTTTCTTTCTTAGTTCGTTGCCTAGTATTTGTCTTATTTCGCTTTGTATTTTGAGGATAGTTTTTGTTTTTTTGCTCTTAGTGTAGTTCATAATTGTATATTCGCAAACAAATTATATAAACATTATGTGATTTTTTTCGACAAAAATTACATAAAAAGACAAAATTTATATATTATAACCGACATAATGTCTATTATGATTGATAAAAAAGACGAAATGATATTATCAGAACTGAAGAAAAATGCGCGTAACTCTACAAAAAAAATCTCCTTAAATATAGGTATACCAAGAGTAACCGTCCATGACCGTATACAAAAAATGATTAAGAATGGCATAATCAAATCATTCAATGTTTCAATAGATTACAAAAAAATTGGGTTTGGCACAGAAGTCTTTATTTTTGTTTCATTTCTCCCAAATCCAGACATTTCCCAGAGGCAACTTGCAAAAACCATAGCAGAACTACCAGGGGTACATGAAGTACATATAATATCTGGGGAATATGATTTACTCCTTAAAGTAAGAGGAAAATCACTCGAGGACATTGGTATACTGGTTGTTGATAAACTTCGGCAGCTAAAGGGCGTAGGTAGAACACTCACTTTTGCATGTTTTGAGACAGTAAAAGAAGAAACTTGAGAGGAATCATTTTCATCTAGAAATAACTTTATACTCTTATCGTTATTTAAACGCATATTTCAAGTGATTATTATGAAAATCTTTGTAACAAGAAGGATCCCTAAACCTGGATTGGATTTGCTTAGAAAAGAACATGAGCTTGAGATATACAAACATGATAGAGTCCCTACAAAAAAAGAAATCATTAAAGGATTGAAAGGAAAAGATGGTTTACTCTGCCTATTAACAGATCCTATAGACAAAGAAGTTATATATTCTGAGCCTAAACTGAAGATGATTGCAAACTACGCTGTTGGTTACAACAACATTGATGTTAAGGCGGCGACTGAGAGAGACATACCTGTAAGCAATACCCCTGATGTTTTGACTGATACAACAGCTGAGATGGCATGGGCTCTTTTGTTTTCTGTTGCTAGACGCATTGTAGAGGGTGATAGGTTTACGAGGGCAGGTGAATTCAATGGATGGGCTCCTATGCTTATGCTCGGCCAGGATGTATCAAATAAAACACTTGGGGTAGTTGGTGCTGGTAGGATAGGTACTGCTTTTGCTCTTAAAAGTAAAGGATTCAACATGAAGGTGTTATATTTTGATGAAAAGAAAAACCAGATGTTGGAAGATGATTTAGGTGCAAAAAAAGTTGATTTACATAGGTTGTTGAAGGAATCTGATTATGTTTCCCTTCATGTCCCATTAGTTGATGCCACCTATCATATGATTGGTGAAAAAGAACTACGTATGATGAAAAAAAACTCCATCTTGGTTAATACATCTCGTGGACCAGTTGTTGATGAGAAAGCACTTATAAAGGCTTTAAAAGAAAAATGGATTTTTGGTGCTGGGTTAGATGTTTATGAGTATGAGCCAGTGATTCCAAAAGAACTTTTGAAGTTGGATAATGTTGTCCTCCAACCTCATTCTGCTTCTGCAACAATTGAAACGAGAACCAAGATGGCGTTAATAGCTGCTGAGAATATGATGATAGGTTTAAAAGGAGAGATTCCACCGAATTGTATTAACCCCGAGGTTTTTAGGAGAAAAACCGGTTTTTAATACCATATTTTTTACCTACAAAACTATAAAGATGTGAATGTGGATTAGGGACTCGGGCCAACAGGGGTAAAGTATTTGTTGGCTTTAATAGGGAATGATAGTTTCAGAGGATGATATTCTATGGATCAAACTACTATGAATGCCTTTATTGATAGGTTAGGTACAGATAATTGTCAGAAACTTGATAGGATAAACAACCCTAAACTCAATCAGTTCATATGGAAATATGTTACTCTTTGTACCCCTGATAGTGTTTTTGTTTGTACTGATTCCCCTAGGGATATACAGTATATTAGGGATGCTGCTATTAGAAACAGGGAGGAAGCGGAGCTTGCTATTGAAGGTCATACGGTTCATTTTGATGGATACAATGATCAGGCGAGGGACAAAAAACAGACTAAGTTTCTCCTTCCAAGTGGTGTAAGTCTTGGACCTGAGATTAATTCGATAGATAGAGATGAGGGACTCAAAGAGATATGTAGTATACTAAAAGATATTATGGTTGGTCATGAGCTTTACGTCAGTTTTTATTGTCTTGGTCCTGAGAATTCTGAGTTTACTATCCCATGTGTTCAATTAACTGATTCAAGCTATGTTGCCCATAGTGAAAACTTGCTTTATAGACAAGGATATAAAGAGTTTGTACGACTTGGAGAAAAAGCGCGTTTTTTCAAATTTGTTCACTCTGAGGGGGGATTAACTGAGGCGGGACTTGATTTGCTTGTCAGTAAAAACATAGATAAACGCAGGGTTTACATTGATTTGGAAGACGAGATCATCTATAGTACGAACACACAGTATGGTGGTAACACTATTGGTTTGAAGAAACTGGCTATGCGTCTTGCTATAAACAGGGCTTCAAAAGAGGGTTGGCTCACTGAACATATGCTTATAATGGGTGTACGTGGTTCCAAGGATCGTATAAGTTATTTCACAGGTGCTTTCCCGTCTATGTGTGGTAAAACCTCTACTGCTATGATAGAGGGGGAAACCATAGTTGGTGATGACATTGCTTATTTAAGGAAGATAGATGGTGAGATACGAGCTGTTAATGTAGAAAAAGGTCTTTTTGGTATCATAGAAGGCATTAACTCAAAAGATGATGCACTTCAATGGAAGGCGCTGCATAGTAAAAACGAGATAATATTTTCTAACATTTTAATCACAGAGGACAAAAAAGAGTACTGGAATGGGAAAGATGGGGAGGTCCCAAAAAAGGGTGTTAACTTCTCAGGTGAGTGGTACCTTGGTAAAAAAGACGAGGATGGAAAAGACATACCACCATCACACAAAAACGCTCGTTTCACTTTTGATTTAGCTATATTAGATAATATTGACCAAAACCTGAACAACCCAAAAGGTGTTCTAGTAAGTGGTTTCATATACGGTGGACGTGACTCAGATACATCAGTACCTGTTGAGGAGGCTTTTGACTGGACCCATGGCATCATCACAAAAGGTGCATGTCTTGAATCTGAGACAACAGCAGCCACACTAGGCAAAGAGGGAGTGCGGGTTTTCAACCCGATGTCAAACCTGGATTTTTTGTCGATACCAATCGGGAGATACATAGAGGATAACCTAAATTTTGGTGCAGGTGTTAAAAACCCGCCTAGGATCTTTTCTGTTAACTATTTTATACGCGACAAAGACGGTAAATTCCTCAACCACAAAAACGACAAACACATCTGGCTTAAATGGATGGAGCTACGTGTAAACAACGAGGCAGATGCGATAAAAACACCAACTGGTTTAATACCCGAGTACAAAGACCTTAAAATTTTATTCAAAAAAGTTTTAAACAAAAACTACACAAAAGAAGATTACATAAAACAGTTCACACTGAGGATACCAGAGAACCTAGCGAAAATAGACAGGATTACAAACATATATAAAACAAGGGTGTTGGATACACCAAAAATATTATTCAAAGTTTTAGATGAACAAAAAGAAAGACTTGAGGAAACAAGAAAAAAATATGGGGACTACGTTTCACCAGAGGAACTAAAAAATAGTTAATAGTTTATAGTGTGAATGTCCAAATCTCTGGTTCAGATGGTAAATCCTCTTTCTCTATATCTATCTCATTGCCAACTTTTAGTACCCTGTATTTACTTTTATCCAAAAAGTGATCTAAGCCTGCGATTGGTAAGGACAAACCCCCTATCTTGTAGTGCATAGGTATAGCTATTTTTGGTTTTATTTTATCTATAGTATCCCATGCTTTTTCTGCGTCGATTGTAAAAGTTCCACCAACTGGTATGAAAAGTATGTCAACTTGACCGATTTTGTTCAATGTTTCTTCATCAAGTTTATGTCCTAGATCACCTAGGTGGCAAAAATTTATTCCATCTACTGTAAATTTATAGATGATATTTTTACCACGTTTCATACCATGTGATTCATCATGAAAAACCGATATCCCCTCTATCTGAACATTTGCTATATTCCGTTTGCGCTCATCAGTTATAACCTTTGAATCATCTTTCTCAACAGATTTCACACTATTGTGATCATAATGGTCATGTGACACCAAAATAATATCCCCCTTTGCACTAGGGGCTGGTATACCAATAGATCTCCCATCATGTGGATCTGTCACAACTGTTATCTCGTTCGTAATTTCAAAACATGCATGACCATGCCAACGTATTTGAAGCAAACTATATCGCCTCCTCCCGGTAAATCAAACGAATAATATCATCATTATAAATATATTATGGTTTCAACCGACCAAGCTTTATGTAATCTATTTCATCATTGTCTATTCTAGCAAAAATAATCTCTTTGTTAACTGAATGAGCGAGACGTACACCTCTACTTATCTCAGCCCACATACTCTTAAAACCCTGTTCAACAACATGAACAAGATACTCAGCATGCGTCATATCAGGTTTATCAGTATAAACACGGAAATGAGTACCAAACTTAAAACCGGTTTTAACAATAAGCCCCCTTTTCTTCAAATCCCTAAAAACCAATATAAGATCATCAATATCAGACTGATTTCTCTTTACTATTGATAAAAACTCTTTTTTAGAAAATTTTTTACCATCCTTTAAATCCTTTATATTAACAACTTTCTTTTCCAGCAAATACAAAGCCTCGATCATGGAAAGCTGTAAACCGCTACCAAAAGGTTTACCATAAAACCCTTTATTAAACAAATCATCGGTTTTTTCAAAAATCAAAACCCTGCTGCCAGTTAAAAAACCATCAACCTCACCAAAAACATTTTCACATACGCTACCTTTGATATCCAACGAAGTAACATCATAATATGTGATGTCACCCTCCTCATCAACGATACCATACCACAACTTGTCATCTTTTTTAATTATTGTATCAACCAGTTTTTTCGTTTCATCTATATCAAAAAAATCTCTCTCAGAAAAAGCTTTTAAAAAACACATTTCCATGGTATCCTTTTCATTTTTTTGTTTATACACACAGAAATCAAAACCATCTTTATCATCACATAATTTTACAATATTTCCCCTTTTTCTAAGATCCCTAAAAATCAGATATTTTATCTCAAAATATGGTATGTGTTCAGCTGATATCTTTACTAACTCCTCAAAATTTATTTCTTCACCATTTTTTCTTACCCTAATTTTTTTTTCATCTAACAAAAAAACTCCTTCAATTAAATCAAGCCTTAGTTTATTTCCACTAATTGTTTCGCCAAAGTGATTCCTCGTATAGAGTCTTCCGACGTCCCTGGGTTTTTTAACAATTATCCCGTCTTTTACTAGTTCTCCAGATGCTTGCATAATGAAAAATGTAAGTTATACTAGTTTATTTGTTTTTCTTGTAATACTCAGTTATACTTCTAGGTGCCCATTTCTCATAAAATTTATCTTTTTTTCTCTTGGATATTATTCCACTGGCTAGCAAACCTATTCCTAAACCAAATATTATGCCGATTACTAGAACCATGGCTAGATAATCTGAGTACCTGGAAAAAATGTAGTCAAACATTTTATTTTCTGTATCCACTTTAGGTATGCCTACATATCTAGACGTTGTTGCGCCTGTTGAAAAATTACCAAAGTTTATTGCACCAGCTATAAAATCACTGTATTTATAGTATACAATCGCTGAATCCTGTTTTGACTCATTCATAAGACTCTCAGCGTATTCATAGTAACTTACAGCTAACACTGGTTCTATGCCCATGTTTCTAATTTTACTTATACTGTTACTTGCCCGCTCCCGGGCTCTCTCTATTTTTTCAGTTGTGATACCATCAACTAGTTCTAATGCTAGGTTTGCTTTTACAAGCGCTTCCAAGGAATCGAATAGTGCCGCTGCTGGGTATCCCTGTTCAATGTCGTCTCTCGCTGTTTCAAGCGAGCTTTTAGCATCACTAAGATAGCTTGATGTTTCTCCCATTTCTTGTATTATCAAACTGGAATAAACAATAGCTTGTTGTGCATCATCTATGTATTCCTCTGCGATGTTTGTCAACATGGTAACATTAACTTCACCCGTGTCATTGAAATGTGATGCAATGTCAAGCCACCAACCTATGCTTTTGCTTCTTTCCATCGCAAAAGCTATCTTGTAAAGTGCAGATAGATAATCATTTTTTTTGTAGCTTTCGCTTGCATCATCTAGGTATGTTTTTGCTTCTGATGCACGGTTTTGTGCAGCACCAACACACTGTAACGATATAACGCCTTTTATCTTCGAGTTTTTTGCTATGTCGCTTTTTTCGTCACAGAATGATGTAACCTCGTTTACAAGAGACGTCACGTATTGACTTGGGTTGCTTGAGTTAAAATACCCGCATGCATAAATCACAAAACGCGAGTCAATCAATGACTGAAATGAATTACTTGTGCTAGAGTAATAGAACCCATGCTCATATGAATCCTGTGATTTAGCTATCTTATCTTCTGCGTTGTTAATAAAATCAGTTATACTATTCTTATAATAATATGGGTATCGGTTTGGGATACTCGTATGGTTCAATAGATCACTAGCGTTAGCATACTGTTTTTTCGATTCGTTTAAAAGTGTCTCTGCAAGAGGCTTCATTGAGTCTATATAATCTTTTGTTGTAATTTTCTTGTCTGACTCAATTGAAGAAAACTTGTAGCCTGTAAAATAATAGACAGCTTCTTCTATATCTGATACCTCAAATACTTCGATGCCATAGTTTTGTATAGCATAATCAGAGACATTCCTAGTCACAGGTCTTGTGATTATCTGCGTCCAACCATTACTCCTCGTTGTTTCTGTTACAAGCTCCGTATATGTCATCTGACCCTTTGGGATCAAGAAGCGTGTCGCTCCAACAGAAGCGGATGCATCTATTTTCTGCGGTATACCACCAATTGGGCCTATACTCCCATCAGGGTTTATCATACCTGTCATAACTGTTTTATCATCAATAGTCCAATTTTCAAGTAATGCGATTGTTGCAAGGGTCATGACAGCCCCAGCAGAAGGGCCACCTATGATTGGTGAGGATGTTCTTACAACAAAGAAGAAATCATAGCTTGATGGGTTCACTGTACAATTTATATCCTTTTTCACAAAAGCCCCCGCTACCTTTACAGCTAGTCGAGCAGAACCCTGCATATCAACCTCTGTAAGAGGCAGGGTATCTACGAACACCCTTCCGCTACCATTACTCTGAATGGTAACTGTTATTGTTGATATCACGCCAACATAGCCTTTATCTGTTTTAGCCACAGCAGGTGCATAAACAGTACAGTTACGATAACTGATGGTAACCTTTCCCTCATATATTTCACCGGGTGAGTTGGCTAATGAGTATTGGCAAAATGAACTTGATGCAACTAGAAAGGCCATGGTTATAAACAACAGTTTTTTTATCATTTTATCACCTGATGAAAAATGCGTATTATTAATCCAATACTAAAGATTTACTCCATACCACATATAATAATTTTTCTAGTATAAATTTGAAAGTGTCAACTTAAGACGTTTCTGTTACTGACTAACAGGAGAAACTATACCGCATTATTTCGTTAAGTTTGCAGTCTCATAAATTTAATAAAGAAAAATAAAAGAATTAAAAAGAGGGGGATGTTATTTTGTTTCTTGTTTATTTTTTGCTGTCGTTTTGATTGCTGTTTATTACTGTTATAAGTTTTGTTACTGCTTTATATCCCGTTTTAGTTGCTTTAATAGTCATAACGGTGGTTTGATTTATTCCATAAACATAACCGATTACAGTTCCATTCATATTTGTATATCCTGTGAAATAGGTGTAGTTGTAGGCTGTTATTGTAACTTTTGCATTAGGAATTGAATTGTTTAATGCAGTCACTTGAATAAAAAATGGTTGTGACTCATTAACATAAGACGGAGCGTGGATTATAAGTTGAGGAAATCTGGGTTGCGCTATGGATGAAACACCTTCTATTGTTGAGATTCCTGCAAGCATAATCACCAGCGCCATTATTGATATTTTTTTACACTTCTCATGCTCATCACAATGATATACTTTCAATATTTTACTATATAAATATATCGTGAAAAAGGGCGTGTAGAAATCCTTTTTTATAACTGACTATCATCCCATATAATTTTTTGGAGGTGAGACTTGGGATGTATCTCACCAAATTAATTCAGGATGGGATGATAGTCCTAAAGAGAATGGATGTACCCATATATAGCTGTAAGTTCCTCCAAAAAAAAACATACACCATACACCAGCATCTACTCTGCCTCTGCATCAAAGAAGTTCAAAAACAAAGTTACAGGGAATGCATGGACTTCATAGATGATTTTGATAAACTCCAAGAGGCACTTGGACTGACACAAGTACCTCATTACACAACACCACAGAAATTCCTGAAACGTTTTCCAC
>JARYMC010000018.1 GCA_029907305.1 Candidatus Thermoplasmatota archaeon | reverse complement strand
TCATGTTTGTTGGTCTTATGAGGTTGAGTTGTTGCAGAGTAAAAAATAGTATAAATTTCTACTTTCCGAAGTACTGATCTAATCTTATGTTATAAATATTGTTACTACTCTTTATGCAGAAATTTTAGTTTATTAATAGAAAATATTCCTTTAAATTCATCCACAATTATACCTATAGCTAATCCACAAACTCCTCCAGCTAATAAACCGGTTATAAGTCTAATAATGTTTGTGCTCTCCCAAAAACCAAAAAGCTGACCAATACCATCTACACCAATAGGTACAAAGCCAATTATTATTGCAAACAAGAATTTTTCATCCAGTTGTATTTTATAAAACACCATGAAACCTAAACCAACTGCAACCCCTAACCATATAGCTGTACATCTAACACAAAAAGGCATCTGATTACCATTAATGAAAAAAGACCGTTCCGCTATCTGATGACAAAGCCTGTCTCCGCTAGCATAAACAAAACTCCATGGAAACGACATGCTGTCTATAACATGTTCGTTATCAAATACTGCAACAACACCAGAGAGATTACGAACACTCCCCTTAGGTAACATTATTGGTGCCAAAAACTGTAAAATTACCCACAAAGAGAATATTATGAATAAAACAAAAATGAGACTTCTAAAAGGTTTTTCCCTTCTGTCCATAGTCAAACTCTTTTACATATCTTAATATTATAAGGAGCGCCATAATGCTAAGCAGAGGCCCTACAAAGAAAAAACCGAAAGAGAATATCCCAAGAACAGAGCATGCAATGGCTACATCGAAATTTTGTTTCTTCAAAATTGTTATACTACCTAGTAAAGCAAAAAGAGAAAATATTCCTATGATCACAGAACAGCCTATGATGTAAAATGAGGAATTCTCCTCGCCAACTCCTTGCTGCATGGTTATATTATGATCAAGTGTAATAAGAGGCATAACAAGTATTTCATGTGTTTGTGTTTTGTAGCCTGTTAGAACTATTTTCATGTTGACTACACCTAATGGAACATTTTCTATTGAGCATGACCCATTCCTATCTGTTTTCTTAGAGAACGAGCCAACTGTTATTGTAACATTTTCCAGTGATTGATTATTTGATTTGTCGATTACAGACACCTTTATGGTTCCTGTTAATCCAATATCTGATAGAGCTTTCATAGAAGAATCTAGAATGGGGTCAGATAAAGCTGCGGTCACCATTCCTAAAATAAAAACTAAAAATAATAGATATGCTGCTATCTTTGGTTTAGTTGCTTTTGGCTTGTATATAGGTAATATGGTTTTTCTTGGTTCACCGTGTTCCACCCAAGTGATCTCATGAGGAGGTGGTTCTTCGTGTAAGATTTTTTTGATAGAAAATTTTTTGTCAAATCTTGGGCTTGCTCGCCCTTTCATATACTATTTCTCACCGTAGAGAAATGTGGGTACTGTGTTAAGTATATTTCTATAAATTTCTATAAAACATTTTGGCTCATGTCCCTAAATCATTGGACAAAATGACTCACATCAGTCTTCTTTCTCTTTGAATCGTGATTTGAGGAATCCTTCGTGCTGTTCATATCTGTTAGTCCGATAATTCATTGGGAAGAGCTAACATTTTTTTGAAAGAAGGTTTTGTTAGCATCGGAATTTTAGTTGTCTACAATCATCTTTAAATAATATTTGTTTATTCCGATACACTACTACAACCTACTTGTTTGTATAGGATGGTTATAATAATGACTAGATTTCCAGAAGCTGAGGCGCGTTTGCTAAATAAAAAAATATGTATGAAATGTGGTGCATCTAATGCCCCTAGAGCGAAACGGTGTAGGAGATGCAGATCCACTGAGCTTAGACCGAAAGCAAAAGAAGGACGAGGAGTCTCGTAGTCTGAATTTAAACCATTATCTTTAAGTTAATATTATCTATTTCTGTTTTCTAAAGGACCGTATATAGACATGCCGGAAACAAAAATCAAAAAAACCGAGGATTTTAACGAATGGTACAACGAGATAGTAGAACTCGCGGATTTATGTGATAAAAGATACCCTATAAAGGGTATGAATGTGTGGCGTCCATATGGCTGGAAGCTCATGACTCATGTTGATCAAATGATTCGTGAGGAGATGGATAAAACAGGTCACAAAGAAGTTTGTTTCCCTCTGCTTATACCTGAGTCTTTGTTCAAAAAAGAAGAGGAACACATAGAGGGTTTTGGTAGCGAGGTGTACTGGGTTACGCACGCCGGCAACAACGAGCTTGAGGAAAGATGGCTTCTAAGACCTACTTCTGAGACGGCAATGTACCCTATATTCTCACTTTGGATAAGATCACATGCTGACCTCCCATTAAAAACATACCAGATAGTGAACACGTTTAGATATGAAACAAAACAGACACGAGCATTCATAAGAGTGAGGGAAATTCATTTCTTTGAGGCGCATACTTGCCACGTTGATTTTGAGGATGCAGAAAAACAAATACAGGAGGATAAAGACATTGCTGATAGATTATTTAAGAAAATATGTTTACCATATATCTTCAGTAAAAGACCAGATTGGGACAAGTTCGCTGGTGCATATTACACTATCAGTATAGATGTGCTTATGCCATCTGGTAGAACATTACAGCTTGGCTCTATACATCAATACAGGGATAATTTCTCCAAACCATATGATATTTCTTATGAGGCTGAGGATGGTAAACATAAATATTGTCATCAGACAACATATGGTATGAGCGAGCGTATACTAGGTGCACTTGTTGGTATACATGGTGACAACAAAGGTCTTGTTTTACCGCCAATTGTTGCCCCTATACAGTTAGTGATAATACCAGTTGTTTTCAAAGGTAAAGAAAAAGAGGTCACTGATGCATGTGAAACGTTGCATAAAAAACTTTTACAAGAAAAAATAAGATCACATATAGACGATAGGGATATTACCCCTGGGAATAAATACTATGATTGGGAGCTGAAGGGTGTACCGTTGAGGGTAGAAATCGGTCCTAAGGATGTTGAAAAGAAACAGATAGTGATTGTTAGGAGAGATACTGGTGAAAAAAAGGTTGTTCCACAGGATACAGCAGTTAAAACTATAAAAGAAGAATTTGATTTGATGTCTAAAAAATTGTATGATACCGCGAAAAAACTTCTTGATGAAAACATGCATAGAGTTAAAACAGTTGATGAAGCAAAGAATATGAGGGGTATTGTTGAGTTACCATGGTGTGGAAATAAGGATTGTGCTCTTGAAATAGAAAATGTTTTAGAGGGTAATACGTTAGGGGAACCGATTGAAAAAATTAAATGTGAGCATCCTTGTCCGGTTTGTGGTAAACCTGCTGAGACTTGGATGAGGTTTGCGAAATCTTATTAAAAAATAGGTTTAGGGTGGTTGATGAAAGATGGCTGGGAAAATAACCGGGTTTTTTAGAGAATTTGTGTTAGCGTTTAGCTTGATACTATTTTTTGTTGGTTTGTTTTTGATGATGATGGGTGTGATCTGGTATTGGTTCAGAGACATAAAACTAGGTTTTTATACAGATATCATCAATCAACTTAAGGATTGGAATGCTTACATACTGGTCTTAGGTTTCATAGCTTTCGTATTTGGCGTATGGTACCTATATAGTTACCTTAAAAAAAGGAAGTTTGTTTTAGATGAGCTTAAGACAAACAAGAGGTCAGAGTTGCTTAAGAAACGTGTTGAGCTAGAAGACACGGTTAAACATTTACCATCGAAATACAGGAAGATGCTGGAAAAAAAGGAAGAAGAGCTGAGAATAGAATAAAACAAATACGTTTGTATTGTTTCTTTGGTTTGGATGGTGAAAAAAACCATAACCGAGTTTTATGTTGTCCTTGTGGAACCAAAATATGGTGGTAACATAGGTTCTGTAGCGAGGGCTATGATGAATTTTGATTTCAATAAACTATACCTTGTAAAACCATGTGTTTTTGATGAAGAATGTTACACACGTGCTATGCATGCCCAGAAAATTGTTGATAACGCGAGGATATTCCAATCTTTTGATGAAGTTGTTAACGAGCTTGATTATCTTGTTGCAACATCCTCTATAGATAGTAAGAGTGATAAGAGGCATTTGAGGAACCCGGTTTTTCTAGAGGATTTCGCTGAGAAAATATTTGATGTCGATGGTAAAATCGGGCTTGTTTTTGGCAGGGAAGACTATGGTTTGTACAATGATGAGATAGCTGCTTGTGATATAATGGTTAAAATACCTACAAGCCAAGGTTATCCATCCTTGAATTTGTCTCACGCAGTTGCATTGGTTTTATATTCTTTGTACATCCGGAAATTTGTTTCTAAGAAGAAAAGAACCATTGATAAAGTAGAGAAACAGAAGTTGTTTGAGTTTTTTTCAGATCTTTTAGATGATATAGGTTACCCTGAGCATAAAAAAGAAAACACTAAGATTATGTTTAAACGGATTATGGGACGTGCTATGCCATCTAAATGGGAATATCACACCTTGATGGGGGTTTTAAGTAAAACTTTGAAAAAAACTAAAAAGAACAAAAGCAAGTAAAACCTTTAGATGGTCTCTATCGTGAAATAAACCTTACTTTTTTTCAAAGCAGAGTGTATTTTATCTGCGAACCATACGAGTTCGTCTACATCAACAGATTTTTGGTTCCATTCATATACAAAATCGTAGTTTCCCTTGGTTGCTTTGAACCCCATGTTCATCAGCTGGTTTTTAATTTCTGATGGGGCTGATCCTTCGCTGTTGAACATAATCTTTAGATATGTTTTCATGTTTATCACTTCAATTTTTAGAATCAGTTTAATGGTATTAAATAATTACGATGCCCCCTATTTCTATCTGTATCACGAAAAAGGTATTGGTGCAAAACATAATATAAAAATGATCACTACCGTGAGTCCTAAGAGTTTTCTTTTTGTATCAAGATGGTCGGTTTCATTTAGCGGAGGTTGATGTTGTGTACCGATGAGAAATAAAATAATTATGGCGAACAGGAACCAGTTAATGTAGATCATACCTAAACCTAGGAGTAGGAATAAAACAACCCAGCCTGCGTATTTATGTTTCTCTTTAAGAAACGCTCTTGCGACATGTCCTCCATCGAGTTGACCAACAGGTAAAAGATTAATTGCTGTTACAAACATCCCAACCCAACCAGCGAAAGCTGTTGGATGAATGACTGCATCAGCGGGTATGGTAAACAAATTGCTGAGTAATTGGAGACCAAGTGGAAAATGTATTATTACTTGTTCATCGCTAGTTAGTATAGGGATTGGGTTTTGTTGCATGAAATACAAACCTAATATTGAAACAGGAATTGCTACTAAGAATCCACAAATAGGTCCTGCTACACCTATATCTAGCAGGGATTTTCTGTTGGGTATTGGTTCTTTTGTTGAGATTAGCGCGCCAAATGTTCCGAGTGTGAAGATCGGTGGTGGTAGTGGAATGAAATATGGTAAGGATGCTTCTATTTTATGTTTTTTTGACGCATAATAATGCCCCATCTCATGAACACCAAGGATTAATAACAATGGTATAGAAAAGAAAATGAATCCATCTCGTATATATTTTGGTGATAGTATCTCAGCCAAATCTGCTCTATATATCCCTACCCATTGTAAAGAACCAGCTAGTGTTGTTGTGAAAAATGTTGCTATTAAAAGGACGATGTTGATCCAAACAGGTTTTTTCTTTACCTTTGGTTTCCTAATAACGTATATAACGTGTTCTCCGTGTTCATAGCGTAGCATTGGTATGTACCCTTTTTCTGAGAGAGATTGCCTAAGTGAATCGAATTTTTCTTCTAGCATCATCTCATCGATTCTGCAGAAAAACACAGCGACATCTGGACCAGATTTAACATCATATATTGGAAAACGTTGACCTACTTCTCTTTTGAGTAACTCTAGATCAAATGTCGTATCTGTGGTAGGTTGTTCAAAATTGGTTGGTTCTTTAGGCATTTGTCTGGAGCATATAACGTTTGTTTTATAAAACCTTCGTATAAGAAAATATTGTTTGTAGTATGCATCAGGTTTATGTATTTCTTTTCTTATGACATATAAGTGAAATAAAGATGACGGTAAACCTTGTAATCGGTACACAATGGGGGGATGAAGGTAAAGGGAAAGTTGTTGACTATTTTGCAAAAGATGCTGATTATGTTGTGCGTTTTCAGGGTGGGAACAACGCGGGTCATACGATAAAAGTTGGTGGGGAGGTATACAAGCTTCATATAGTACCATCTGGTGTTATCCAAGGTAAAATAGGTGTTATTGGTAATGGTTGTGTGATTGATCCTGAGGTTTTGATTCATGAGATAGATGAGCTGGTGAAACGTGGTATAAAACCAAAATTATTGATTAGTGATAGGGCGAACATAATAATGCCTTATCATAAAATCTTGGATGGTGCAGAGGAAAAATATCTTGGTGATAAAAAAATTGGGACGACAAAAAGAGGTATTGGTCCTTGTTATAGTGATAAGATAGCACGTAATGGAATAAGGATGGTAGATCTTTTAGATAAAGAGACGTTGAGTAAAAAACTTGATATCATCCTCACCATTAAACAGAGAATTTTTGATGCATATGGTGTAGATGAAAAACTCGATAAAAAGATGATACTTGAAACCTATGTGAATTATGGTGAGAGGTTGAAAGAATTTATTACAACTACACATATTGAATTGAACAGAGCCATAAAATCTGGTAAAAATATTCTCCTTGAAGGAGCCCAGGGCACTATGCTTGATGTTGACTTTGGTACATATCCTTATACAACTTCTTCTCATACAGTCGCTGGTGGTTCAACAATTGGTTCAGGGATAGGACCACGATTTATTGATGATATAATAGGTATTGTAAAGGCTTACACAACCCGTGTGGGTGAGGGGCCTCTACCAACTGAATTAATGGATGAAACTGGTAGATACCTCCAGCAGAAAGGATATGAGTTTGGAACAACGACTAGTAGACCTAGGCGATGCGGATGGCTTGACCTTGTTGTAGTAAAACACTCATGTATGATATCAGGTGTGACGAAAATTGCCATAACAAAACTTGATGTGTTAGATGGTTTAAAAACAGTAAAAATTTGTACACACTATTTGCTTGATGGTAAAAAGATTGATTTCTTCCCAGCTAACATTGAGGAAGCGAGGAGATGTAAACCTGTTTACAAAGAGTTCAAGGGATGGAGCAAGATAAATACATGTTCAACTAAACTAGTTGATCTGCCGAAAGAAGCACGAGAATACCTGAGATTTATAGAAAAAGAAGTAGACGTACCTATAGCTATTGTTTCAATTGGGCCTGGCAGAACTGAGACTATAGAGGTTTAATATATTACATTATATTAATGATGTGTTGGGTACTTTCTATCAAATAATTTGCTTGGTCAAGTAATATCTTTTTACCGCTTTGTGCTTTAGCTTCATTCATAAAAGCTTTTAATGCCGATATTGCCTCTTCATAACATCCATTTTTAATAGATTGTAGAGCACTATCTAGTTTTGCGATTAAGCTTGTCTGTATACCCTTGTGGAGATTCATGTCTTTAACATCCTGGATTAGTTTTTCGATGTCATCAACAGGATTTAAACGTAAAACAGTAACCTCATATGAAACAGTGTCAGTATATCCAATTTCATCTGTTACTGTTAATGTTACCGTGTAGATTCCATCATCCATGAAAGTAAAGACTGGGTTCTGCTCAGATGATGTAACTACGCCTCCGAAATCCCAACTCCAAGAAACAATATCACAAGATCGTGATGAGGAAAGATCAGTAAACTGGATAGGGAAACCTTCATACTGCTGATTTGGACTCCAACTGAAATCTGCAACAGGGGGATCAAAAAACTCTTTCAACTCGCCACTTATTTTCACATTAAAAACCTGCCACCAGTAACCATAGCTTCCAAAATCATGGAAATAGAACTTGATCATCACTTTTGAATAACCAGCAGCAATGCTTGTTATATCAATTTTTATAACACGCTGACTTAAAGTACCTGGTAGATAAGTTGCTACGTTAACCCAGCTTGCACCACCATCATTTGAAACATATACATCACCCTGATCAATATAAGAACCTTTACCGCCATTGAAATTATGGTAGTATTCTAGGAATACGCTAGCAAGTTTTAAACAGTTTACAATCGGTGATATCAACTGTTCATCCATTATAACTGATGGCCCTGCGGTTCTGTCATCACAGAAAACACCGAAACCCCCAGCTAGATATTCCCATGTATCATTTGTGTTACCACCATTTATAATAGTCCAATCATCTGGAAGCCCCTCTGTTAAATCAACATAGTAAACCTGCGAAGTCTCAGCCATCACAGGAAAAGATGCTAAAACCACTAGTAAAACAAGTATTGTTATAATTATAGTATCTATTCTTAAATTAAGGTGAAGTACCTTCATATTTCACCACCCCATCCAAATATATCCAATTAATATTTTGTAGTTAATATTATAAAAATATTTCCTGTGAAAATAGCAAAATGTAAAAAAACCAGATAAAAAAAGGGTGGTTAAACTGTTTTTTTCACAGCCAGAGCAGTATTAATCCATCTAAGATAAGAGTTGCAGGCTGCCCTCAAAGAACTAATATCATTAGATTCTATCTCTAGAAATAACTTTTTTTGAAAAATGGATATTTTAACATTTGTCTTTGGTATCTTATTTTTAACCTCGGGGTTCAACGACTCTAACACTATCTCGGCTTCCTTTTCAGAGTCAAAAACGAATTCAAAAGATGCTTTTTTCATAAAAACCAATAAGGGTTTTTTTATCTTGATTTAATGCGTTTAGCAACAGTTGGTCTCTCTTTGTAGAAAATCTTGCTACCACAATAGGGGCATTGCATACCTATGTTTTTAACGTCGAATTTAACACTTTTTTTACAAAGCCCACATTTATAGCCGGTCATAGCTTCTTATCACCTTTTTCTTCCTCACGTTCTTTGAGTATCTCTGGTGTGATTTCTCCTCTAATTATTTTTTCTATGTTCTGACCAGGTTCTGTCCTAGGCTGATAAGCACCGCCAGCAAATTTTACACCACATTTTTTACACTGCCATATGCTAGTACCTATTCTTTTCACTTTTTTATTACCACATTTTGGGCAGTCATGTTTTGCTTTTTCTATTATTTCAATGTTTTTAACCATAGTTTTTGCTCTAACACCATATCTAGCCTGAAAACGCCCTACTGAGCCTACTTTTTTTGTTCTTTTCGCCATTTTTATTTCCCTATGCTTTTGTATAATATGTTCCTGAGTTCTTTCCCGTTATCAATGGAGGCTTTAATAACTTTTTTTATCTCCTCCTTAGTGAAACTACCGTTTAGCCCCTTCTGCATAGCTCTTATATGCCCGTTTTTGTCTGTTGCAACAGTTAACCTAGCCTCTGCTATCTCCTCTTCATCAAGAGAGGGATCAAAGACTACTGCCCTGTTGAACTTTACAGCTGTACAAGATATAGGAGGATCTCTTAGTGGAAGCGGGTAATCTTCGCCTAGCTCAAAACGTTTAGCTGGTACATTTGCTGTAAACAATGCAGCCAAGGCAGCAAGCGAAGCTGTATCAAACAGGTTACCATCATAGTCGAGTATATGTATATCAATGAAAACTATCCAGACTTTCCCCTTATTTTCCTTGTCAGCTGGCTCTATACACAGTTTTTCAAATTCTATAATCTCAGATTCACGTATACCTCTGTCAACAACCCTAGCTAGTTCTATGGCATCCTCCTGCGGTGGGCCTGCCTCGAAATCAGGTGAAGCCATTGGTATAAGCTCAGCAGCTGTGGTCATAACACCACAGTTAGGCGAATCAGGATAAGGTTCACCGATATCCATTTTTATACCAACAATAACCTGGGTGTTACCTATTTTAACCTTAGCTGATCCCTCTGCTCTTGAAACAACACCTGTTTCAATCTCAATTTTTCTGTACTCATCGAATCTTCTACCATCTGCCCTTTTCCCCTGTTCAGCAAGCCTGGAGAGATAATCACGTTTCAAAGAAGCTATAACTGTCATATTTTATTCTACCTCCAAAATAGCTTTGTATTTATCCTCAATCGCTTTCTTCTGCATATCAGAAACTATATGACATCCTTTGATCGCTAAATCAAAAGCTTCCTCAAATTCCTCCAGGGTTAGATGGCCATCCATCTGAAGAAGCAGTATTTCATCTGTACGCGGAGAAATAGCAACAGGTAGATCAGCATCACCTAAATTGTCCTCCTCTTTACCAAGGTCAAGTACAACCCTACCATCTATTTTACCAGCAGCACAAGCCACTGGTATGTCTCTCATCGGTATACCTGCATCAACTAATGCCACAGCAGCAGCGGTTAGACCAGCGCACCTTGTACCAGCCTCAGCATCTAAAACCTCTATGTTCACATCAATAGATGCTCTTGGGAACTTGTCAGTTAAAATCACTTTCTCCAAAGCCTCAGATATAACCTTTGATATCTCAACGCTTCTCCTATCAGGTCCTGGTCTTTTACGTTCTTCTACACTAAAAGCAGCCATGTTATAACGAGCGTTAACAACAGCTTTTAGCGGGTTCTGTGTATGTTTTGGTAGAGCCTCTCTTGGCCCATATACAGCAGCAAGTATCTTATTTCCACCCCATTCAAGGTAACAGGAGCCATCGGCTCTATGTAAAACCCCTGCTTCAATTTTGATTTTTCTTAGTTCATCTGGTTTTCTACCATCTAGTCTTCTTCCTTTTTCATCTATTAATTTAATTTCTGATTTCGGAATCATATTTATCTAACATCCTTTGCATCTTTCTTTAAAAAAGCCTCAATTCTATTTGTAAGCCCATAGCTTAGGGCTTCGTCCTCAATTTTCCTTATTGCTTGAAGTACTTTTTCAATACCCTCGTTATCACCATCTATCCATATTCTTCCGTTTTGACCAACGAAAATGCGACACCTTGTATATTTCTTTAGGAGAGCTATCATCGAGCCTTTCTTACCTATAATCCTTGGTACCTTAGAAGGTTCGACATCGATTATTTGCCCTCCCTTGATTTTATACAAGTTACGATCATTCAATGTTATCTGTATTCTCTTTGTTACATCAACCTGGAGAATCTTTGCCATTATGGAATCACCATGGTTTAAATATTTTTCTGTCTCGCCGAATTCTATCTCCCATGGCACCTCGGTTACATGCAGTAACGCTGGATAAGGTGCGTTTATGTCAACAAGCCAACCCGAGGGCAACGCTTCTTCTACTATGCCTATAACAAAATCTCCCTCAATTGGGTCATAACGACCTTTTAGTGGTATCACGTTTATGTAGTCTGAGTTTTTATTTAGTACTCCCAGTCTCTCAGCATATATCCTGCCGTTTTCGACAAAAGTACCATGCCCTAGTTTGTTTTTACGTACATCACCGAGAAGCTGACCTGGGATAACTACTTCACGTTTTTCTTTGGACATAGAATAATAACAACCTTCTAATCTTATTTCAGAATCTTCGTAGAAACGTTACCTTTGGTAACCTCATTTAATTTATCATAAAAATCTGTTTGCATACCAGCTGCGAGTCTAACAATACCAATCCATGATCCATCAGATTGCCAGTCCTCCCGCTCTAGTACACCAAAATTACGAGCAACACCATAGGCTCTACCTATGAACTGAGCAGGAATTTTAACAGAAATCCTAACCTGCTCAATTGAGATCGGAATCAGTGGTCTCAAAGCATCAATAACTACCTTAACCTGCTCATTAACAGATTTAAAAGGATCTATATGAACACCTGCTTGGTCCATTGCTAGCTCAATTCTTTGACGTGGATGAGGCGATTTTGTTTTCGGGTCCATAGCGTTTCTAACAATTATATCAATAATCCTATTCCTCTTGTTCTTCTGCATCCTATGACGCTGTTCAGTGGTAAGCTGAATATCACCTTTGAGAATAATCATCTTAGCTATTTCTTCTATATTGTCTGTACCAAAACTTTTTTTAAGCGCATCAGAAGAAGCACGGGTGCCTTTCTTCGAATCCTTAAAAATAGCATCGATAGCAAGATTCTGTAAAATGTTTACTTCTTTACCATCAATTAAATCAGATGCTGCATCAGGATCAACTAACACCTCAAAGTGTTCTTCACCCTTTTTTAATCTAGCAATAACAGCCTCATCAAGACTAACCAACTCTACTTTCCCCCAAGAGCCTTAGCCACATAATTTTTAGTCTCATTAGGAGACAAAATATGAAACTTAAAGGATTTATCAACAACACCTATCTCAGTGGCATCAGCATTAAGTTTACCCTCAGTACCCTTATTTAGGGCTTTTATACCCAAATCAATAGCTTCATCCATCGAAACATCCTCTTTATAGTACCTCTCAAAGTAATCAACAGCACCATTGCGACCCGCACCCTCACTGCTAGCCTTATACTCCATATACGCACCAGATGGGTCAGTAGCAAATAAACGCGCACCAGTTTCATCAACACCAGCTATCAACAGAGCAGTACCAAATGGTCTAACACCACCATACTGGGTATACGTCTGTTTAAAATCACATATACGCTTCACAAGAGTCTTAACCTGAATCTTCTCATTATAAGTTATCTCATTAATCTGAGCATCTATACGAGCACGATCAATAAGAGCCCTAGCATCAGCAACAAGACCAGAGGTAGCACAACCAATGTGGTCATCTATCTCAAAAATTTTCTCTATAGACTCTGGTTCAACTAAACGAGAAGTAATACGCTTATCAACAATTAAAACCACGCCACTCCTATATTTCAGACCAGCAGTGGTGGTCCCTCTTTTAACAGCCTCACGTGCATACTCTACCTGGAATAGTCTCCCATCTGGAGAAAACACGGTAATAGCTCTATCATATGCCATATTTGCGGGTTGCATCTACACAATCACCTCTTAACTAGCTAATAATTATTTCCAACTATACTACTCTATGATTTTTTCAACTCAGAATACAATTACTATCTATATAGTTTGTGTTACCAGCTATTCTCTTATCCATTATATCCTCTTTCTGTTGCCCCATATTATTTTATGAACCTGTAAACCAAGTTTAACATCCAGTCCATCATGTAGTATCCATTCTGCTAAAAGTCTTGGATTGCTGCCATAAACTGGTTGGAAAAAAACAGGGCAAACAGGTTTATATAACTGAATTATTTTTTTTGCATAACTGTAATCTTTTTTATTTTTCACAACAAACTTTAACTGATCATTTTTACCAAGTTTTTTTATATTATCCATATACATTTTATCATGCATATTAGACGATGGACATTTAATATCAAGTGATATCATCAAAGATTTTTTACCACAGATTTTTTCTATATTTATGCTACCATTTGTTTCTAAACAAACATCATATTTATTTTTTATGAGAACATCTATCAACTCTAAGGTTTCATTTTGTATTAACGGTTCGCCACCTGTTAAACAAACATGTTTACATGGGTATCTACTAATGGTTTCTATTATTTTTTTTATACCCATTTCTTTTCCATCTTTGTATGCATATTTTGTGTCGCAGAAACTACAACATAGGTTACAACCAGTGGTTCTAATGAAAATATTTGGCAAACCAGACCAGCTGCCTTCACCCTGGATGGAATAAAAAATTTCGTTTATCTTCATTTACTCAATCTAATCAAAAGAATTTAATTAAAATATTTTTCTACATCAAAATCAAAAAAACTCAAAAAAACAAGATTTTTTTATTTTCTAGATCGCATCGCCTCTATTATTTCTTTACCAAATGGGGTTAGTCCATAGAGTTTTATGTCTTTTCCACCGCTTTTCATCTCTACTATATCCAAGCTTATAAGTGACTCATCTTGTTTATATCTTGATTCCATACCACGAATAGCACCAATAACATTGGATGGAGTAGTTTTAACATGATAAGCAATCTCAGAAGTATAACTATAGCTAGGGCTTATATCAAAAAGATACTCAGCAATTTTTTTCCTTATATTACTCCTTCTCAGCGCCCTCATTGCTAGGGGGACTTTGATATCTGGAGAAGTTTGAATTTTATTGTTTTCTCGCTGCATCCCATCCACTTGCTTTCCAAACAAGAGATGCTATTTCCCATTTATAAATCATTCGCTCGATGAATAACTACCTGCATATGCAAATGCATATGCATGTGTAATCTAAAAAAAATTTGTGCAAAAAACTTTTTTGGATAGCTTAATTAAATTTTTTTTTAGATAAATATCAAAGATAAAATCATAATCATGTGGGCCTGTTGAGATTTGAACTCAAGTCTATGGCTCCCGAAGCCACAAGGATACCAAGCTACCCCACAGGCCCAAGATTAAACTACACAATCAAAATCGGTGTTTATGTAAAATATGTTTTTGGTTAAAAAACTAGGTTTATTTTGATTTTTTAAGTAACTCGTTGAACTCCGCGTATTTATCCATCAGTATCTTCGCTGACTCTTTCAATGCATCTTTTGCGCTTAGGGATCCATCTGTCTCAAAATGGAATAAAAACTTGTTCTCATCACCGCTAGCTGTTATTGCTTTACTCTCACATACTTCCATGCATGATTTACATGTCGTGCATTTTTCTATGTCAGTAACCACTAGTTTATTGTTTTTAATCTCCAGAATCTTTTTCGGGCAAGCATCTACACATTGTTTACATAGGTTGCATTTCTTTTGGTCAATCTCAATAATAGGGTAATATTTGTATGCTGGTGCTTGGACACATTGCCATTTTGCATGGTCTTTTCCTCGACCAAGAACAGCCTCCACCTCTAGTATTAAACGCTGGTCTCCATATAGTTCCACTATAGGAATTTTATCCTCTTTTATAGCCCAGCTTTTTTCCTCTGGCTGAAGATCACCTGAGTACACTACACCTTTCCCTTCTTTGCTAAGTGTGTATCTCACTGTACAGTTTGGGCATCCTTTGCCGTTACAAACACATTCATCTCTAAATTTTAGTAAACTTAGATCAGTTGGGATAGGTATCATACCAAGGCGATGTGCTATGATTTCATCAAAAAGCGGGCTTGTGTTATCATATATCACAACATCTTCTACAGCAAGTTTTGGTAACTCTGAGAGCATTATACGCCTGAGTGAGTTGACAAAATAGGGTTTTGTTTCCTCAATTTTTAAAACAGCTTTTTTAGGTTTCAGCTCTTTTACCTCGATTTTCATTATTATTCACCTAAACCCTTCTACCACGTCTGCCACCTTTTTTTCTGCAACCATCATGTGGGATTGGAGTGACATCCTCTATTTTACCTATTTTTAAACCGCTTCTTACAAGTGAACGTATCGCAGCCTGTGCACCACGACCTGGTGTAGTAGGTTTATTTCCACCCTGACCTCTAACTTTAACGTTCACTGTATCTATCCCCTTTTCTATAGCTGCTTCTGCAACTATTTGTGCGATTTTCATGGCAGTGTATGGTGCCCCCTCGTCTTTGGCGGATTTTGTTACCATGCCACCAGAGCAACGTGCGATTGTCTCAGCACCTGTTAAATCAGTTATTGTTATTATTACGTTGTTAAAAGACGCAAAAATATGTGCAATGCCTACTCTACCCATCCTGGTTACCTCCTTCCTTAACCCCTTGTTTATCTTCTACCACGGTTTTTTCTTCTTCTTTTAATTCATCTACTTTCTCAGTTATTTGTTCAGGCTGTATTTTTTCCTTAGGCTTCTCAGTTTTTTGCTCTTTTGTTTTTTCAGATAAATCCTCTTTTTTTACTAAAGCAGATTTGAAATCAGGTTTCGGTCGAGCAGGATGCATAGCATCATTCAGCGGTGAACTAACAAGATAAGAAATGTTGCTTTCTTCTTCTTTTGTCACCATATAACTTGGGACAGTAACCTTCCGACCATTAATAGCTATGTGACCATGTGTTATAAGCTGCCTAGCCTGAATTGGCGTACTAGCTAAACCTTTTAGATAGGTAACAGTCTGAAGTCTCCTGGAAAGTATCGATTCTGTGTTCAAAGCAAGTACATCATCTAAAGTTGGATTAGCTGGCAATATATTCAGACGGGTGAGATGTGTTAGCAACTGTTCACTCTCTTTCTTCGTCTGAGGATCACCTACCCGTATTTTTGCCAGCAACTCTCTAGCCTGGCTTCTGTATCTTTTTAAAGCACTCTCAGCTTTCCAAATCTCCCTCTTGTTTTTCAATCCATATTTCTTTATTAACTCGTTCTCAGCCTGTATACGATCCGCCTGCCAGGGGTGACTAGGTTTCTCATATTTTTTTCTAGAAAACTTTGGTTTACCCATAAAAATCACTCTTTACTTTTTCCTTTTTCCTTTTCTTTACTGGCAGTAGCTTCTCTAGCTGCTTTACGAGATACACCTAGCGCTAAACCAACTCTACCATGAGCCCTGGTACGCTGTCCTCTCACAGGAAGACCTGCCTCGTGTCTAACACCCTTATATGATCTTATCTTTTTCATTATGTTGATTTCTTCTCTCAACCTAGCATCTATATCTACACCTATAAGATGTAAATCCTCTGCAGTCTCGTAATCCTTACGATGATTAAGCATCCATTTAGGTCCTAACTTATTTACTTTTTCAAGGATCTCTTTGATCTTTTCTATTTGATCATCTTTTAAATCCCCGATTTTCATCATCCTGTCAAGACCTGCTAAATCAGCAATCATAGTACCCATATGTCTACCTATGCCTTTTATCGTAGTTAAACCATAAACAAGGGATTTTTCACCATTAATATCTGTGTTAGCGATTCTAACAATGTATTTAAAATCCGATCCTCTTTTTGGTAACTCTTTTTTAGTTTCAGGTTTTGCTTGTTTACCTTTTTTCTCTGCCATCAATTCTTTCGGTTTTACTTGTTCTTTGGCAGGTTCTTGTGGCTTTGTTTCTTCTTTTGTATCCTTTGGTGTTTCCTCAATCTGTGACTTTGGTTGTGGTTGTTCTACTTCCTTTTCTCTAGGATTTTCCGGCATCTTTTCATCTGGTTTTGATGTATCATCCAAGTTGCATACCTCAATATGATTAGTAATCAATTACTCCCTATTAATATAAGAACGTATTTGCCAATAATAAAGGAAGCTATATTTAAGCATTAGGGAGATTGTGGCTACATCCCGAAATGAGTCGAAGAATCATCTCTTGAACAATATTTTACTTTGAAATAGATCATAGAACATACAG